>JAUVUS010000005.1 GCA_030600865.1 Bacteroidales bacterium
CCTACAGGTATTTCAGATATTGGTGGTGTGTCAAAATCATCATCGACACATGCAAACATAATAGCAGCCATTGCAACTATTAATGTCATAATTCTTGAAAATCTACTATACTTTTTCATGATATATTATTTTTTATTTTTTCTATTTAAAAACTTAAGGTTAATATTAACATATATGTTCGGCCATACATATAAAAATAATTAGCCGGATATTTATTTACATCTTTATCTTCGTAATCGAAACGAAGTTGTTCATATCCTCCGGTAATTACTTCCTGGTTATCCAAAACATTATTTACAACAACAAAAAGGCTCAGGTAATATTTATCAAATCGCCATGATTTTCCACCCTTCAAATTAAGGGTATATGAGTTTGGTAATCTTTCCTGACTGAGAATCTCATCAACAAGGTCTGAATTTAAATCTAAACCTTCAACTGCCCCAGCTGTTCGTCGTGCAGGATTAAAACTCAGGTAAGTATTATCAAAATAATTTGCATCAATATTAATCCACCAGTTTTTAGGAGCCCTGTACCCTACACCAACAGAAAGAGCCGTTTGAGGAGTTCCATCTACACGATAATCTTTAACATAAACCGTTTCGTTGGTTGCAAGCGATTCAGAATCGTTATCTCTGGTAATACTCACATTAGGACGAGAATCCCAGGTATACTGACCAAGTGATGCTGCACCGGTAACAGTTATAGTTGATGTTACTTTACCTTCAATCCCAAGTTCTAATCCAAAATGTTTTTTATCAATTCCACTCATAGCATAGTTAACAAAACTTTTATAACCATCGTGATAAAAGCTCATCACATCAACCTGATCTTTAAAGGTAGTGTAGAATGCAGAAAATCTTCCAGTAATATATGGTAATCTTGCTAAGTAGTTAACATCAAAACTCATAATTTTTTCGTCGGTTAAGCCATCAATCAAATGATCTCTCGTACGCGGGGAAACATATGCATCGTCAAAATAAGGAGCACGAGTTAAATAAGAACCATTTGCATAAACAATATGTCGACCTGTAATTTTGTAAGTTAACCCGCCACTAAAACTATAATTTAGATAGGTTTGTTTTTCAGAATCGCCGTACGATTCATCAGGGAATTTACCTACTCTCATATTACCAGTTCGGTAAAAAGATGTATTTATTAAACCTGCTCCAAGATATAAATCTAAATTATTATCTAAAGTGTAATCTGCTTTAAGCAAACCTCCAATACGATTAATATTTGCATCATAATCATAACCAAAGACATCACCTACAGTAGTAATTCTGTTTGGATTATTTAAATCGCTTTGTAACTGATCAGGATTATCAACATCTCCTTCGGCAAATTTATCAATATCGAACCAAAACTCTCCACCAAGTAAATCACTTACTTCTTTAAAATGTCTTCCTTTATAATTTGTGTAGTTTATATTAGCTAGTAAATTAAGATCCTCGTTAAATTCATAATTAAATTTCATATTTGCAGAAATCTGTGAGTGATCAATTCTTCGATCTTCGATCATAAATTTTGATCGAATTCCATAATAATCATTTCCTTCAATACCATCCAAATCTTCTACTAAGTAGTATTCATCACTATTAGCCTGATACATACCGTCCCAGTCAACTTGTTGTTGAATCCAACCTTCATAAAATTCATCATTACGATTATAATATGGCAGGTTTCTATAATAATTAGGACGAGGATCAGGAGCATCGCCCCAGTTCAAGGCTGTATTTCCATCTCTTCCAAAAAAATATGAAACCGATGTATTAAGATCCATTTTTTCATTTATAGTCCATAAATGATTAAGCATAATATAAGGTTTCATTGTGTTAGCTACCCTTGCATTTCTTACTTCACCATCCTGGTAACCCCAGTTAGCATTGTAATAATTTGATCCGGCTAAATCGTATGCTTCTTGTGTTGAAGCTATTTGTTTACCCCGTTTATTTGGTGTGGCAAATGCTGTTAATGAAACAGTATGGTTTTCGTTAATTATTTTCTCGGCAGCAATAAAATATGCCGATGCATCGTAGAATGTTCCATCAACATATCCTTCCTGAGCCCAACGATGAGAACCAGATATTGTAAATGCCCAGTTATTATCCATTAAACCGGTAGACGCCGTAGCCATTACACGGTTTTTATAATTTGAGAGCCTAGACATATATGAAATTTTTATTCCTGGTCTGTAGCCAGAGGGTCGTGTAAGTAAATTTGCTCCTCCACCTAAATATGACAATGAAAGGTCGTTATTATCCTGACCAAAATAAATTTCTTTATTTCGTAGAACATCATTTAATCCACCCCAGTCAGAATATTTAGGTCTTCCTGTTTCAATGTTATTCATTTCTATACCATTGAAATATATTGCAGAATTTTCAGAATCGTAGCCTCGAGTCTTGTAACGCACTGCTCCAAAAGTATAAGCTGCAATTTGTGAGAAAACATCATCTGAAGAATGAAGTAATCCACTCATTGCCTGAGAGCTTTCTTCTTCTAAATCTGATTCTTCAAGCACAACCATAGGAAGATCATCTGAAATGTTTCCATAAGTATAAATCAGGTCAACTGATCCGATATTAAGAACTTCTTCCGTACTCAACTCAAACTCTAATTGCTTAGGCTCATAATCAGTGCCGGTAAAAATTAATGTTCCCGTTCCAATAGGAACATTTTCTAAAATAAATTCTCCTTTGTTATCTGTATAAGCTTCAATAGATGTGCCATTTACCTGAATAAATACACCTTCGACAGGCTGAGCACTTTTACTATCAATTATTATCCCCTGAACAGAACCTGTCTGAGCCAGGGATGAGAAAGCTAAAAACAAAGAGAGAACAAAAAATAATGCAAGATGTCTCATTTGTTTAGGTTAATTTAATATTTAAATTATTAATATATTATCGATTCTTAACTTAAAAAACAATCTTTAATTTTAAGGAAAGGAACGTAAAAATACACACTTAGTTTTTAACTTCCGAAAATTTTTCATACAATTACCAACAATTTATAAATCAATACTATGAAACAGAATATTTTTATGATTAAGGTCGGTTTTTTAGTGGTTTTTCCTTTTTTGTTATCAGTATTTAATTTAAGTGCTCAAGAAAAACAATATAAGGTAGCCACCATCGCATTCTATAATCTTGAGAATCTATTTGACACATTAGATACTCCCGACAAAAATGATTTTGAATATACCCCGGAAGGTGTAAAAAAATGGGATAGCAAAAAGTATATATCAAAACTAGAGAACATGTCAAAAGTTATTGCACAAATCGGTGCTGATTTAACAAAAACCGCACCTGCAATAATTGGAGTTTCTGAACTTGAAAATCGTATTGTTCTTGAAGATTTAGTAAATACACCTGCACTTAAAAATTATAATTACAAAATTGTACATTACGAATCACCAGATCGTAGAGGAGTTGATGTTGCATTATTATATCAACCTTCAATCTTTAAAGTAACAAATAGTGTGTCGGCCACATTAAAAATTGAAGAAATAGACGATTTCTATACCAGGGATCAGTTGGTAGTATCCGGAATTTTAGCCGGAGAAAAGATGCATTTTATTGTGAATCACTGGCCTTCTCGTTATGGAGGAGAAAAACGAAGCAAACCCAAGCGTAATGCAGCAGCTGACTTAACTCGTTCTTTAGCAGACTCAATAATGAATGAAAACGAAAATGCTAAAATTATTATTATGGGAGACCTTAATGACGATCCTAATGATGAAAGTTTAACAAACCATTTAAAAGCAAAAAAAGAAGAAAAAGAAACCGGCCCGGGAGAATTATATAATGCTACTTATCCTTTATTTCAAAAAGGTATTGGCTCGCTAGCCTATAGAGATAAATGGAATCTTTTTGATCAGATGATAGTTTCATACCCTTTACTTGGAGATGATAAAACAACATTTAAACTATATAAAACATTAATTTTTGATAAAGATTTCTTAAAAGAACAGGAAGGAAGATATAAAGGTTACCCCAAGCGAACCCACGCAGGAGGTGTATACAAAAATGGTTATAGTGATCATTTTGCTGTGTACTTATATCTAATAAAAGAAATTTAAAAAAGATTTAGCATAATTGTAAAAGGGAATCAATGATTTTGATTCCCTTTTTCGTTTTATCAACATTTTCCAACTACTCATCAAAATTTATTAACTGATAATAAAATAAAAATGTAGTTTCACGGAAATTTTTTAACTAAACTTAAAATAGGAGATTAAATCATGAAACTTAAAAATTTATTATTCATAGCAATTCTAACTTTAGGGAGTTCTACTATTTTTGCACAAATAAGCAAATTAGCGCCAAGGGTTGTTGTTATAGGTGTTGGAGAAAAAAATACAACATTAGACGAGAGTCAATATCCAAACCTTGAATTTTATTATACTCCTGAATTAATAAATATTGCCGAAGAAACATTTTCAGGCAAACCTGAATTCTTAGTTACTTTAGGGAATGATAAAAATCTGCAAGAAACTTTTATGCTATTTGATAAAAATGGAATTTGCGTTACACAAGGCTATCGTTTACTAAGTCAAAATAATGATATTGGAGCAAAATTATGTGTTGATAAAGAAGCCCTTCAAAATCATTTAAGAACTTATGTAAAAAAGGGGAAAGAAGGAAAAGCAAGTAGTAAAGAAATGAAGCTTAAAAAATCTGATTATATGATTGGATATAAAATGCCAGAATTTAATGTTGTTACTCCATCCGGAGAAGAAGTATCTTTTAATTCAATCGTTGAAGGTCAAGCAACTTTAATCGTATTTTTCCAATTATCAAGCGATATTGATATAGCTGAAGGAAAAAAATCTGATCAAAGTGATAAATCCGGAAGACAATTCTTTGCTGCAATGGCTCAAGGAGCAGCAGGTTCAAAAACAACTAAATTATTCGTTAATTTAGAAAGTCAGTTCTTTAATTATGACACACGAGATTAATTAAAAATTAAATTTTATAATAAAAAGTCCTGAGATTATACCTTAGGGCTTTTTTCTTAAAATCATAAGCTTGATTCAAAATACTTTCTTTCCTTTTTAAAATCTATAAAAGGATATTTTGCAGATATTTTCTTAATTATTTCAACCTGCTTCTTCAAAAATTTCTTGTGATTTTCTGTATCCGGATTTAAGGGACGATGATTTCTTGCAAGAATGATTTTATCAATTTCTTTAATAATATCTGTTGTTTCTTTTTCAAAGTAGGTTTGAGAAAATTGTTCCCAAATATATTCAATTGCCATATTTGATGGATGTAACATATCATCGGCATAAAAACGATAATCGCGTAAATCGTCCATCATAATTTCATAAGCAGGAAAATATTCAATATTTTCAAATTTATTTTTCAATTGATTGATAGCTAAAATCAAAGTTGATTTACTTAACTGATTTTGAACTGTTCCATCTTTCCAATGTCGTACAGGGCTTACAGTGAAAATAATTTTTAACTTTTTATTTAATTCGTTTAACCGATTTATAAGATTAGCCCATTCCACAAATATATCTTCAACTCCTAATTTAAATCTATCGAATTTCTTTGCCGGAATTTTATGGCAATTAGAAACTACATTGCCTGATTCCAAATATTTATAAACCCAGGCTGTTCCAAAAGTAATAATCAAATATTTGGCATTTTTTAATTGTTTTGCAGCTAATTCAATAGATGTGTTGATTTTATTTAAACTTTTTTCCTGATCAGTATCTGAAAACTCCGTATCGTGATAAAAACTGAACCATTGCTCGTTAAAAAAATTGAGATCAGATTCTGTAAACCGTTTTTGGTCAATTAAAATTTCCAGACCATTTCGAACCGAAACAGGATTGTACAAAACCCCAAAAGGATTTATTAAAACCGGAAACTTGAGTTCATTCATTTTATCACCAATATTCTCGGTAAAACATGAGCCTAAAAACAAAACCGATGTGTGGTAGTTTATTTTGTTTTTAGATGGTTCGGCTTCAATTATGGTGCGAAAGTTTTTCATGTTAAATAGCTATTAGCTGTTAGCTTTTAGCTTTTAGCCTTCAGCTTGTTCATTAATCCATAAATCATCATTTGCTCTTCATCTAACATTTTTATCAGAAGAATTAATTCTTCCTTTTTAACCAAATTCAAATTTTCAATTATAATTGCTTGAGTTTCTACCAATACTAATAGCTAAAAGCTAATGGCTAATAACTTTTTGTTTATAGTTTTTTCATTATCCAATCAGCTACAAACTCAAAAACCTTATCCTTTTCCAATTCATTATGCAACTCATGATACATTCCATCCCACTCTTTATAAGTAATATCTTTATTAATTATTTTTGCTTTTTCGACGAATTCTTTACTTGCTTTATATGATGTTATTTTATCATCGTTTCCATGTTGAATTAAAACAGGCAAACTAATTTTATCAGCATTTTCCATTACCCAATGTCCTGCACAGTATATCTCATAAAACATTTTGGTAGACATTTTTCCATGAATTAGAGGATCTGCAATAAATGCATCAATAATTTTCTTATCATGTGTAAAAGCCTTTACATCCAAATTTGTATTCTGTGTAAACTTCGGATAAACTTTTTTCATTATTCTTGCGAAAAACAGCATTAAGGCTGAAGGATCAAACGAAAGCTTATACCATGGAGAAGAAATTACCGCCCCTTTAAAATTATTATCTCTTTTAAAAATATAATTAGTAACGATATTCCCTCCTAAGCTTTGCCCATAAATAAACTGTGGCAAATCGGGATAAAGTTTGTTAGATTCTTTTACTAAAACATCAATATCATTTAAAAAATCATTAAATTGGTTAATATGTCCTCTTCGGCCATCTGATTTTCCATGTCCACGATAATCAATTGCATGCACAACAAATCCTTTCCCAGCAAATTTCATTGCCCAATAATCGTATCGCTCGCTATATTCACCATAACCATGCACTAAATTTATAACTGCTTTGGGACTTTCTTTAGGCTCCCAAATATAACCAGAGAGTTTCATTCCATCGAATGATACATATGCAGTTGATTTGTAGTTCATATTATTCGTAATTTTATATTATCTTAAAAATCAAATTTAAAGATATTATGCAAGAAATCATACAAATATCAACCGATAAACAAAATGGTTTGTACGACATTACAAATCAAGTTGAACATCTTGTTTCGCTATGCAAAATTAAAAATGGATTAGTTAATATTTATGCACAGGGAGCTACTGCTGCTATTATGATACAAGAAAATTGGGATCAATCTGTTCAGAATGATGTCATTCATCTTTTAAAAAAGCTTATTCCATCGGGAGTTTGGGAACACGATGCACAAGATAATAATGGTGATGCACATTTAAAAGCAGGTATTGTGGGTCCAAGCGAGACTATTCCAATTATTAATGGTAAAATGGGATTATCGACCTGGCAAAATATATTTTTCTGTGAGTTTGATGGGCCAAGAAATAAAAGGAATATTGTGATTACAATAAGAGATGCATAACTCACAGTTTATCTGCTTGTAATTACAAAAAAAGGCGCGGACAAAATGCCTAAATAACAAGACATGTTCCGCACCTTAATTGTTAAATATAACAGATTAATAGTTTTAGAATCTTACTCCAATACGTATTCCGGAAGTAGCTGTTAAACCAAAATCATAATTACTTGATTCTCTTTGAGTAATTGTTCCATCAACAGTAACTTCCTTATTTTTACGATAAGAAAAACCCGGAGCAAACTCAGCGCCTATATAAAAATTATCAAAAACATAATAATCAAATCCGGTTACAATATTAAATCCAACACCTAAATATCCTCCACCAAGGTTTTCATCTTCTGTTGTTGTACCGCCAACTTTTGTTTCTCTTTTGCTTGAGTATGTTGAAAATGGTATTTCTCCTCCTACATATACCAGAAACTTTTCGCTTCCAAAATGTTTTTCAATTCCCGGAGCGATGGAAAGATAAAAATTTGTATTTTTAATATAATCATCAATTGCCGGATCTACATTGGTGTATGTTTTATTGCCACCAAAACCTAATCCAATACCAGCTCGGATGGCAAGGTCTGATGAAATAAAATACCGTCCTTTAATAAGTGGCATTTGAAACATTGGGCCAGCACCGGCATCGAATATAGCTGCCGGATCAAAATTAAAATCAATGGCATACTTACCCTTACTTTCCTGGGCATTTGTGTTTGCGAAAACAAATACACTAATAAATAAAATACTAATAATTTTTTTCATTTTTAAATAATTTAATGCGTTTATAATTTAAAACTATCTATTAAACAAACTTTTGACAAATAAAACGCATTTTATTAGAATTAACTAAAAAAAGCATAAAATATTTTTGTGATTTTTATGACTCTAAAAATTCAACATTCCTTTTAAATCCTTCGAATTTAGCTCTTTCTAAAGGAGAGTTTTTAAATATCTTTTTAAAAGTTGGTCCATCTAGTTTTAGCCATTCAGTTTTAGATAGATTTTTTAACTCATCTGATAAATTAAAGACTTCTTCATTATGTGGTTTCAATTTTGAGTTCCATGGACAAACATCCTGGCAAATATCACAACCAAAAATCCAGTCTTTCCATGTCCCTTTCATTTCTTCGGGCAAATCTTCCTTCTTTTCAATGGTTAAATAAGAAATACATTTTCGGGCATCCAAGCGATAAGGACTTAATGCATTTGTCGGGCAAGCATCTATACATTTAGTACAGGTTCCACAATAATCCTTTATAGATTTATCGTATTTCAGTTCCAAATCAATAATTAACTCACCAATAAAAACGAACGAACCGAATTCCTTTGATATTAAATTCGTATTTTTCCCAATCCAACCCAAACCTGATTTTGCAGCCCAAACTTTATCCATTACGGGTGCCGAATCCACAAAAGTACGACCACTTACATCTCCAATTTCAATTTGAATAAATTCTAATAAATCGTACAACTTTTCTTTTATAACAAAATGATAATCTTTACCATATGCGTATTTAGAAATTTTGTATGTATTATCTTTTTGAAGTTTTTCCGGGTAATAATTAAGCAAAACTGAAATAATAGATTTCGCTCCCTTAACTAATTTTCCTGGATCTGTTCGTTTTTCAAAATTATTTTCCATGTAATTCATTTCACCATGGAAACCATTATTGAGCCATTCTTGCAGTAGTTGAGATTCATTATCGAGAAATTTAGCCTTTGAGATTCCAACAGCAGAAAAGCCAAGTTCAAGTGCTTTTTGTTTAATTTTCTTAGTATTTAAATCTCTTATATCCATTTTAATTAACCACTAAGACACGGAGAATACTAAGATACACAAAATTACTTTGAACAAGGAACTAGTAACTTGAAACTTCTTTCAGATCAAATAAAACCTTAATAATTTGGATTATGTCTTTTAACAAAAACTAAAGCAACCCTAGATCAAGCATCGCTTCTTCGCTCATCAGGCTTTTATCCCAAGGCGGATCAAAAACCAAATTAATTTTTGCTTCTTTCACTCCTTCGATGGCATTGGTTTTTTCATTCACTTCACCAAGAAGTTGGTCAGCCATTGGACAGTTTGGGGCTGTTAAAGTCATTTTTATTTCAACCTTTTTGTCATCATCAACGTCGATGGCATAAATAAGCCCAAGGTCGTATATATTTACAGGAATCTCAGGATCGAAAATCTCTTTTAGCGTTTTTACAATTTCCGCTTCTAAAGCCATAAAATCATTTTGTTCCATAATCAATCTCTTTAATTTCCTATTTTTGCATTATATGCCATAGCATACAATTTCATTTGCTTAACCATTGCCAACAGACCATTCGATCGCGTAGGCGATAAGTTTTGTTGTAATCCAATCTTATCAATAAAATATAATTCATTATTTAGGATATCAGCAGGTTTTTGCCCACTTAAAACCCGAACCAACAGAGCCGCAATACCTTTTGTAATAATTGCATCACTATCAGCTGAATATTTCACCACGTCACCTTCCATTTCGGCAAAAAGCCAAACTTTCGACTGGCAACCTTCAATTAAATATTCTTGTGTTTTATATTTAGGATCAATAACCGAAAGGTCTTTACTAAGCTCAATTAAGTAATTGTACTTATCCATCCAATCATCAAATACCGAAAACTCTTCAATAATTTCGTCTTGTTGTTCGTTTAATGTCATATTGATATTTTTTATTGCAATTTAGCTAAACATCTGTTTAACAGTCAATAAAGCTTCGTGTAATTTATCAATTTCTTCTTTTGTATTATAAAATGAAAATGAGGCACGAATTGTTCCTTCAATATTAAAACGATCCATCAATGGTTCTGCACAATGATGACCAGTACGAACAGCAATTCCCATTTTATCAATTACCATTCCTGCATCGTAATGGTGAATATTATCAAGAACGAAAGAGATTACACTTACTTTTTCTTCTGATGTTCCAATAATTCTCAGACCATCGATTGATTCCAGTTTTTTGGTAGCATAATCCAGTAATTCTTTTTCGTATACAGCAATATTTTCTAATCCAATATCCTGAATATAATTAATGGCTGCTACTAATCCGATTGCTCCAACGTAATTTGGTGTTCCTGCTTCGAATTTAAATGGCAGTTCGTTAAAAGTAGTTTTTTCGAATGTTACTTTTTTAATCATCTCGCCACCGGTCATGAACGGCGGCATTTCGTTAAGCCATTTTTCTTTACCGTATATTACTCCTATTCCATTTGGGCCATATATTTTATGACCTGAAAAAACAAAAAAGTCGCAATCCAGTTCCTGCATATCAATATTACCGTGCTGAATGCTTTGAGCACCATCAATTAAAACAGGAATATTTTGTTGATGTGCAATATCAATAAGCTTTTTAACATTATTTACCGTTCCTAATGCATTTGAAACCTGATTAACTGCAACAATTTTTGTTTTCGGAGATATTAATTTTTGATATTCATCTAATAATAATTCTCCCTTATCATTTATCGGAATTACTTTTAAAATTGCCCCTTTTCGTTCGCAAAGCATTTGCCACGGAACAATGTTAGCATGATGTTCTAGTGTAGAAATGATAATCTCATCTCCTTCGGAAATATATTTTTCTCCAAAAGAAAATGCAATAGTATTGATCGATTCGGTTGTTCCGCTTGTGAAAATTACTTCGTGATCATGCTTAGCATTAATAAATTTCCGAACTGTTTTTCGGGCATCTTCGTAACGCTGAGTTAATTGTTCGCTCAGATAATGTACTCCACGATGAATATTACTATTCTCATGAGAATAAATTTTGAGCTCTTCATCGATCACAACTTGCGGCTTTTGAGTAGTTGCACCATTATCGAAATAAATCAAAGGTTTATTATAAACCTGTTGATTTAAGATTGGAAAATCATTACGTATTTTTTGAATATCTAAACTCAATTTTTAAGATTTTTAGTTTAACAACAATGCATTTGACAATTATTACATCGCGATAATTCACCACGTAAACGCTTATCAACCAAATCCTGTATTCGCTCTTGTAAAGCAGGAACCTGAATTTTATGAATTACATCATGTGCAAATGCATACATCAGTAAAAGCTTTGCTTCCTTTTTATTAATACCGCGAGAACGTAAATAAAATAACGCATCCTCATCTAACTGACCAACAGTTGCCCCATGGCTACATTTCACATCATCGGCATAAATTTCCAATTGTGGTTTAGTATTAAAATCGGCATCGTCAGTAAGCAAAATATTATTATTTGTCTGGTATGCCAGAGTGTTTTGCGCATCCTTCCTTACTAATACTTTACCATTAAAAGCTCCTGTGGCAAAATCGTCCAAAACACCTTTAAATAATTGATTACTCGTACAATTAGGATTGGCATGATCAATAAATACATAATTATCAATATGCTGGCCTTTATCGGTTAAATATAGGCCATAAGTATTGTTTTCACAGCCTTCACCGTTTAATAATACATTTACATTATTTCTGATTAAACCACCGTGTAATGAAATATTATTTGCACTTACGCGGCTATCTCTTTCCTGATGGAAATATAAATGAGAAACCTGCTTTGAACCATTATGCTCATTTTGCATTCTTGAAAAATCAAATTGTGCATTTTCACCAATGTAAAACTCAGAAACTGAATTTGTAACAAAATTAGGCATTGATAATGTATGGTCACACACAACAATTGATGCCTGACTATTCTCTTCAAGAATAAATAAATTACGATGTTGAGTCAATCCCTCCTCATCGTCCATTAATATATTTATAATCTGAATTGGTTTCTCAATTACAACCCCTTTAGGAACATATAAGAAAACGCCATCTTTTACAAATGCTGTATTTAATGCAACTAAACCTTCATTTTCAAAACCGGCATATTTAGCGAAATGCTTTTTAACCAAATCAGGATATAATTCTGCAGCTTTTTGAAAACTCCCAATTATAACACCTCCCGGGAGTTCTTGAATTAAATTTTCTCTATCGTAATACCAACCATTTAAAAGAAGAATAACTTTAGTATTTAAATCCGGAACATCACATTTAAAAATATCATCAACCTGAAATTCAATATTCTTAGGTGATAAATACATTTTATAAGTATTATCAAACTCCTTATTCAGATCGGTATATTTATAATTCTCATTTTTTTTATCAGGAATACCCAGCTTTTTAAATTGTTCAAATGCTTTTTCACGAACTTCATTGATATAATCAGGCAAGTCGTTTTTAATTAAATCCTGATTCTCCTGATATAATTCAATGAAACGTTCTTTAGTATCCGTTTTAATTGTTTCTAAGCTCATAACATTGCTTTTAAAAATCCGATTACCGTTCTTTACACTCTATTATTCAACACCTTTCTTCAGCCAGTCATATCCCTTTTCTTCAAGTTCAAGAGCCAGTTCTTTTCCCCCGGATTTAATTATTTTGCCATTATATAAAACATGAACAAAGTCAGGAACTATATAATCAAGTAATCTTTGATAATGAGTAATTACAATACTTGCATTATCAGGAGATTTTAATTTATTTACTCCGTTTGCAACCACTTTTAATGCGTCAATATCCAAACCTGAATCCGTTTCATCCAGAATTGATAATTTTGGTTCCAACATCGCCATCTGGAAAATTTCATTTCTTTTTTTCTCTCCACCTGAAAAACCTTCATTAACCGATCTGCTTACTAAATCTGCATCTAGTTCAACTAATTCCTTTTTTTCGCGCATTAGTTTTAAGAAATCTGACGAAGATAAAGGTTCCAGTCCTTTATGTTTTCGCTGCTCATTTACTGCAGTTTTCATAAAGTTAACCATACTAACACCCGGAATTTCTATCGGATACTGAAATCCAAGGAATATTCCTTCGCTTGCACGCTCTTCAGGAGACATTTAAAAAAGGTCATTTCCTAAATAAGTTATTTTACCTTCAGTTACTTCAAACAAGTCTCTTCCTACTAACACAGAAGCCAATGTGCTTTTCCCGGAACCATTCGGTCCCATAATAGCATGAACCTCTCCTGCTTTTACTTCAAGATTAATTCCTTTCAGAATCTCTTTTCCTTCAATGGATGCGTGTAAATTTTTTATTGATAACATCTTTCTAATATTTTGAAAATAGCCTCTAGCAACAAGCTTCAAGCTACAAGTATTTATACTTTATTATTAATTCTTCATTTATAATTCTTAATTAGCTTATCCAACACTTCCTTCCAAGCTAATTTGTAAAAGTTTTTGAGCTTCTACGGCAAACTCCATAGGTAGTTTATTTAACACTTCTTTTGCATATCCGTTTACAATTAAACCAATTGCATCTTCGGTTTTAATCCCACGCTGGTTACAATAGAAAATTTGGTCTTCACCAATTTTTGATGTAGTAGCTTCATGTTCAACAATTGAATCTTTATTATCTACTTCGATATATGGAAAGGTGTGAGCTCCGCATTTATCACCTAATAAAAGGCTATCGCATTGTGAAAAGTTACGGGCATTTGTAGCATTCTTAACTACTTTTACCAAACCACGATAACTATTCTGGCTAAATCCGGCAGAAATACCTTTTGAAATAATAAGACTTTTAGTGTTTTTACCAATATGTATCATTTTAGTTCCTGTATCGGCTTGTTGGTGATTATTAGTTACAGCAACAGAATAAAATTCACCAACCGAATTATCTCCTAATAATAAACAACTTGGATATTTCCAGGTAATCGCAGAACCTGTTTCAACTTGAGTCCAGGATATTTTTGAATTTTCACCAACACATTTAGCACGCTTTGTTACAAAATTATAAATACCTCCCTTACCATTCTTATCTCCCGGATACCAATTTTGTACTGTTGAATATTTTACTTCAGCATTTTTATTTACAATAATTTCAACAATTGCTGCATGAAGTTGGTTTTCATCTCTTTGTGGTGCAGTGCAGCCTTCCAGATAGCTAACATAAGAATCATCTTCTGCTATAATCAGTGTTCTCTCAAACTGGCCTGTATTAGCGGCATTAATCCTAAAATATGTTGATAATTCCATCGGGCATCTTACACCTTTTGGAATATAACAGAAAGAACCATCGCTAAATACAGCAGAATTCAGAGCTGCAAAATAATTATCAGTATATGGTACAACTGATCCCATATATTTTTTAATCAGATCGGGATGTTCCTGAACTGCTTCGCTAAACGAACAGAAAATAATTCCTAGTTCCGCAAGATTCTCTTTAAAAGTAGTTTTTACTGAAACACTATCCATTACAGCGTCAACAGCAATCCCTGAAAGCATCTTTTGTTCGTCTAAGGGAATACCCAATTTATCAAAAGTTGCTTTTAATTCAGGGTCAACATCGTCCATGCTTTTTGGTCCAGATGCTTTTTGCTTTGGTACAGAATAATATATTATATCCTGATAATTTATTTTTGGAATAATCAAATGAGCCCATTCAGGCATTTTCAAGGTTTGCCAGTAACGAAATGCTTTTAATCTGAACTCCAGCATAAATTCTGGTTCATTCTTTTTTTGGGAAATAAGCCTGACAACATCCTCGTTCAAACCCTTTGGAATAGCTTCATTCTCAATATCTGTAACAAAACCGTATTTATATTCACCCTGTGTTACTTCCTTTAATATTTTATCTTGATCTTTTTCCATAAATTTGCAAAATCTATATAAAAATTTAGCACTGTGCTTAAATAGATTAAATCTAAATTGGGTGCAAATATATTTAAAATATAACAACTAATAAAGCAAGATTGTTTAATCTTTTTTATTCATGATAAATATCAATTTTTAAGATGAGTGATAAAAAACAAAAGTTAAGAGAAATATCGGAATTAGGGGAGTTTGGACTTATTGATCATATTACAAAAGACATAAAAATCAACCATAAAAATACAATAAAAGGAGTTGGTGATGATGCTGCAGTTATTGAGTATGGAGAAATTTGTGCAATAATTACAACCGACCTTCTTGTTGAAGGAATTCATTTTAACCTGATTTATACACCATTAAAACATTTAGGGTATAAGGCAGTTATTGTAAATCTATCAGATATTTATGCAATGAATGCCACACCAAAACAAATAACCGTTTCGTTGGCTATTTCAAAAAAATTTGCTGTTGAGCATATTGAACAAATTTATGAAGGAATTAACCTGGCATGTGAACAATACAATGTCGACCTTATTGGTGGTGATACATCATCGTCGTTGACTGGTTTAGCAATTAGTATTACAGCAATTGGTGAGGCTAGAAAAGAAGAAATCACATATAGAAATACGGCAAAGAAAAATGATGTTGTTTGTGTTACAGGCAATTTAGGAAGTGCATATATGGGTTTACAACTATTGGAACGTGAAAAAGAAATCTTCAAAACAGATCCGGGTTTTAACCCTAGCCTGGCAGGATACGATTACATTCTTCAGCGTCAATTAAAACCGGAAGCCCGAAAAGATGTAATTGAAATTTTAAAAGAATTAAATGTTAAACCAACATCGATGATCGATATTTCGGATGGTTTATCATCAGAGATTTTTCATATTTGTAACAAGTCTGATGTGGGTTGTAAGATTTTCCAGGATAAAATTCCAATTGATTTAAACACCGAAAAAATGGCCGAAGAATTTAATATTGATCCTTTAACTGCAGCCTTAAACGGTGGAGAGGATTACGAATTATTATTCACAATTGATATTAATGATCTTGAAAAAATAAAAGATCAATCAATGATTCATCCAATAGGTCATATTACCGATCAAAAACATGGAGCAGTACTGATTACAAACGGTGGACAATCAATTGCACTTCAGGCTCAAGGATGGAATCAAATGAAAGAATAATTTTAAATTTACTTCTTTTTTAAATTAATCAATTAACAACATTAATTAATTCAATTTCAAATATCAAAACAGAATTTGCTGGAATACCAGACCTAGCATCAGATCCATATCCTAATCCGGAAGGGATAAGCAAAATACCTTCACCTCCTTCTTTAAAGAACTGCATACCTTCCTGCCAACCATCAATGTAACGATACAAAGGATAATCATTAACAACTCCTTCGTCAAATACGTCACCATTCAATAAATAACCTTTATAATCGACCTTTACTATGGAATTAAGAGTAGGATAATTCCCTATTCCTTCCTCTTCAATAATATAATGTAATCCAGACGCAGTTGATTCTGCAACCAAACTACTATCTATTAAATACGCTTCAATTAATTCAATATCTTTTTTAAGCTGTTCTGCCACAGGATCATCTTCTTCACAAGCCGCAAAAATAAAAACCGATATTACTAAAAGAAAAAATAACTTTTTCATCATTATAAGTTTAATTTATTTTGCACAAACATAACAAAATATAAATTACTTAAACCAGATTTAATATATTTTAACTATTTCGGCAACAATCCGAATATTTTCCAGATTGTTTTATGTAACTTGTAAATTAAATAGTTTTTTTGCTTAATATTCTATCCGTTATAACAATCATCCCAATTAATAAAACAGTAATTATTATTGAACCTTCGAAACCAAAGTTTCCACCAGTAATTAAATCACTACCTAATACATCATGGTTTATAATTGATTTAATATTCAATCCGCTTACTTCGAAACCAAAAACAGGGCCTTGGAAAAAATTCC
>JAUVUS010000208.1 GCA_030600865.1 Bacteroidales bacterium
CATAAGCCAGTATTCCTAATGTTGTTCCGATAATTGCAGATGTGCCTGTTGCCAATCCATCCAAACCATCGGTTAGGTTTGCACCATTGGAAACTGCTGTAACAATTAATATTACCACAATTATAAATACCAACCAGGCTGCCTTTTGGCTATGTTTTCCCAAAAATTTAACAAGATATTCGTAATCAAATTCATTGTTTTTGAAAAATGGAATCGTCGTTTTTGTTGATTTTATATCATGAGAAATTTTTTGTGTATTTTTTTCAGTTGTATTTCCCTTTATTATTTGTTCTGTCGTAATATTTTTACTTTCAATATTCTTTTCACGAACTACAACATCATTGTTCAGAAAAAGAGTTAAGCCAACAATTAGTCCTAACCCAACCTGTCCTATAATTTTAAATTTACCAGCAAGGCCTTCTTTATTCTTTCTAAATATTTTAATGTAATCATCTAAAAACCCAACAAATCCAAGCCATACAGTAGTAATAAGCATTAAGATCACATAGATATTTAATATATCAGCAAATAATAAAGTTGGAATAATAATAGATCCCAGGATGATAATTCCTCCCATTGTCGGAGTTCCTTTTTTGCTCATTTGACCCTCTAGTCCAAGATCTCTAACTTCTTCTCCTATTTGTTGTTTTCGCAAAAAATTAATAACCCGTTTACCAAAAATCATCGAAATAATAAGAGAAGTAATTACGGTCATCGCCGAACGAAACGAAATGTATTGAAACATTCCTGCGCCCGGAAAATTAAACTGATCTAAATATGCAAAAAGATAATAAAGCATAATGCTTGCTAGTTATATAGTTCGTTAAAAATTTGTTTTATTACTTCTCGATCATCAAAATGCTGTTTTACTCCCTTAATTTCCTGATATGTTTCATGACCTTTTCCTGCTACCAGAATTATATCTCCTTTTTTTGCAAGTAAACATGCTGTTCGTATTCCTTCCTTTCTATCAGCAATTGCCAATACTTTCTTTTTGTTTTCTGTATCAATCCCTGCTTTCATATCTTCGATAATAGTATTTGGTTCTTCAGATCGTGGGTTATCGGAAGTGAGTATTACCTTATCGCTATGAGCTGACACAATCCTAGCCATTTCAGGGCGTTTTGTTTTATCGCGATCGCCCCCGGCACCAACAACAGTAATTAATTCCTGATTATCGTTACGGATTTGATTAATAGCATTTAAAACATTTAACAAAGCATCCGGAGTATGAGCGTAATCAACAATTGCTGTAATTCCATTTTCTGACCTCAGTGTTTCGAACCTGCCTTCTACAGGTTTTATTTCACTCAAAGTTGTAAGAACTTCGTTTTTATCAAATCCAAGCATTGTAGCACATGCGTAAACCGATAATACATTATAAGCATTAAACCTTCCCACAAAATATGTCCAAACATCAGTATTATCAATATTCAACATAGATCCCTCGAAATGGCTTTCGATAATCTTAGCCTTAAAATCTGCGACTGATCGAACAGCATAATTCTTTACTTTCGCTTTGCAGTTTTGCACCATTACATTTCCGTTCTTATCGTCAGTATTTATCAATGCAAAACTTTCAGGTTTTAAATCATCAAAGAATTTCTTTTTGGCTTTAATGTATTCGGCAAAAGTTTTATGATAATCTAAATGCTCGTGTGAAATATTTGTAAATAATGCTCCTGCAAAATCAAGCCCCGCAATTCTATTTTGATCAATGGCATGCGAGCTTACTTCCATAAAGCAATATTCGCAACCATAATCGACCATTTGCCTCATGAGCTTATTTATTTGAACAGCATCTGGCGTTGTGTGCGTAGCATCAATCGTTTTATCATCAATATAATTTCTAACTGTTGAAAGTAATCCAACTTTATACCCTAGTTTTCGAACCAGATTATATAATAATGTTACTGTTGTTGTTTTACCATTTGTTCCGGTAATACCAACCAGTTTTAATTTTGAAGATGGATTTTCATAATAAGCTGATGCTAATTTACCCAGTGCCTGTGATGAATTTTCAACTTGTATAAAAACAACATCTTTTGATTGCTCAGCAGGAATGGTTTCGCAAACAATAGCTTTTGCTCCTTTTTTAATAGCCGTGTTAATAAAATCATGACCATCGACCTGCGTTCCTTTAACTGCAACAAACAAACATCCTAAATTCACTTTTCGGGAATCGAAAATAATTGCTGTAACAGGGATTTCGGTATTACCTATTAACTGAGTAACTTTTACAAATTTTAATATGTCGCTTAAAACTTTCACTTCAATTTTCAATTAATTAAATGACATTTCGAGAACTACAAGATCCCCTCTTGAGACTCTTCCTCCCGGAGCAATCGATTGTTTTAAAATTGTTCCTCGCCCCTGCAACTCAACACTCATACCTATATTCTCAAGGATAAAAACAGCATCTTTAACTCCCATTCCTTTTACATTAGGCATTAAATTTTCTGTGATGGTTCTATTTCCCAGCTTCACACAAGAATCCAACTTTGTTGTTATAACCCAATCGGAAACTACATCTTCATCCTTTACATTTATTCCTAAATCAGTGAGAGCATATTTCAGTTCATCTTTATAACTGTTCTTTGTATAAGGAATTTTCACTTCGCTGGTTGTTTCATCTGTTGCAAGGTTTAATCCATCGTACATTTCAAAATTTGTAGCATAAACCTTATCGGCAATTTCTCTAAATACAGGACCCGCAACTATATTTCCGTAATAAACATTTCGTGATGGCGCATTTACTACTACAATACATGAATACTTTGGATTATCGGCCGGAAAATATCCTGCAAATGATGCCTGATAACTAATTCTGGACTTATCGCTATATCCTGACTCCTCATTTGCTATTTGTGCTGTTCCTGTTTTTCCGGCAATTTTATAGTTGGTATTTCTTATATTTTTTGCAGTACCACGTTCCACAACTCCTTCAAGCATTATTTTTACTTTTCGCAAAGTAGACCTTGAGCAAATCGACTGCTTTAATACATCCGTATCGAATGTTTTAACTAAATCACCATGATACATTAATCCTTTTACAAACTTTGGTTGCACCATCTTCCCATCATTGGCAATTGCATTATAAAATGTAAGCATTTGCAATGGAGTTAACCGAACCTCATAACCAATCGACATTTGCGGCAATGAAACTCCCGACCAGAATTTATCGCCCGGATATTTAATTTCAGGTTCACCCTCACCTTTAATTGCAATTCCTAAACGATTATTCAGATTCATACTGTAAAGGCGATTAATAAATTTTTCTTCTTTTCCGGTATAGTAATCAGTTACCAATTTTGAGATACCAACATTCGAAGAAACTTCAAAAACTTCCTGAACCGTACATATTCCATGCCCGCCTTTTTTGGTATCCGTAATTTTTTTGTCGTAGTAAAGTATTTCACCATTGCCTGTATTCACAGTATCGTTCAAATCGACATAGCCATCTTCCAACAAAGCAATTATAGATGCCAATTTAAAGGTTGAACCCGGGGCCCTGCTTTCGCCAATTGCATAATTGTACAATTCTTTATATTGACCTTTACTATTCCGCTCAAGGTTTACTATTGCCTTTATTTCTCCTGTTGAAACTTCCATTAAAACAGCTGTTCCATGCTGCGCTTCGTGACGAATTAATTGTTTTAACAAAGCATTTTCGGCTACATCCTGAATATCGACATCAATTGTTGTAATCACATCCATACCATCTTTAGGCTCCACTTCATTGCCATCATGAACAGGCATCCATACGTTCCCGTTTAATCGTTGCATAAGCCTAACGCCATCAACACCTTTTAGCTCTTTATCGAAAGCACCTTCAATTCCCACGACATTTCCACCTTCACCTTTTGTTGTATAACCAATTGTTCTTGAAGCCAAACTAACATGTGGCTGAATTCTAAGGTTTGTTTGTAAAGCAATAAACCCGCCTTTATACTGACCCAATCTAAAAATTGGGAATGTCTTTATTTTTTTAAGTTGATTATAATTAACCCTACGCTTAATTAAATGAAATCGCTCGCCATTTCTGCGAGCTTTTACCAATTCGTTTTTATATTCTGTGGCAGATTTATCTCGAAAAAGTTCAGATAACTTGTAAGCCAAAGAATCAACATTTGAGTTAAAAGTGACATCATCCATTCCCGTACTTCGAGTATCCATACGAATTTCATAGTATGGTACAGAGCTCGCAAGTAACCTTCCATCTGTTGCCAATATATCCCCCCGATTCGATTCAATTGTAATGTCCTTTAAAGTAAGTGATTGAGCCTTTTTTTCCCATTTACCACCCTCAATTAACTGCAGATAGAGAATCTTACCAACAATAAGGATAGCAAATGCAAGCATGAATATGTATATCACACCAACTCTCCATACTATTTCTTTTTTTAAAGGCATTAATCCATTTATTTTTCAATAATTATTTTTTTAGGTGGCTCCACTGATTCTATTAAACCCAAACCTTTACTTTCAACTAATTTTGCAACTTCCGATTGTTTGCTATTAAACATCAACTCGGATGATGTTGTTATAGCTTCTGCGCGTAAATCATTTATTTCTTTTGTTAGTTCGATACTAGCACGAACAACTTTTTCAGCATGATATCTGTTAGCGATATAGATAAATGCCAGAATAACAAGAAAAACAATGTACGGAAGCTGTTTCAGAACAAAATCATTGGCTATTAAAGACCCATCAAGCAAATCTTTAATTGAACCAAACTTTTGTTCTTTGCGTTCTATCTTTTCTTCTATAAATTCTATATTTTCTTTTTTATCGCCAATCATATTCTTTCTGCTATTCGTAATTTAGCACTTCGTGCTCTATTGTTTTCCTTAATTTCAGCTTCGCCAGGTACAATTATTTTTCTGTTTACTGCCTTAAACGGAACTTCTGTATTTCCAAAAAAATCTTTTTCGACTTCACCTTCGAACAAACCGTTTTTAATAAAATTCTTAACAATCCTATCTTCTAACGAATGATATGTAATAACCACCAACCGTCCACCCGGCTTTATTACCTCAATCGTTTGAAAAAGCATGTCTTTTAAAAACTCCATTTCGCGATTTACTTCAATTCGTAATGCCTGAAATACTTTTGCCAAAAACTTATATTCTGCATGTTTTGGTAAATAAGGCATTAAAACATTGGTAAACTCTTTTACTGTTTCTATTTTCTTGCTTCTTCTTTGATCAACAATTGCTTTTGCCAGCTTTCGGCTATTTCTTAACTCCCCAAATTCCCAAAAAATCTTAGCCAAATGTCCTTCTTCATATTCATTTACCACATTCTTAGCTGAAATCTTTGCGCTTTGATTCATTCGCATATCGAGCTCACCA
>JAUVUS010000225.1 GCA_030600865.1 Bacteroidales bacterium
ATGGTCACCAGGAAGATTTTATCAGCATCTGGAATGTTTTATTGGATATATATCAGCAATTTAATAAAAAGCTACACGAATTAGGAATTGCATATGAAGGTATGATTTACAGAGCTGTTGCTGATAAAATTAAAGGCAGCGATAAAATTGACTTACCACACATAAAATATGTTTTTATAGGATTTAATGCACTTAACAATTGCGAAAAGAAATTTTTCGATTACTTAAATAATAACAAATTAGCCGACTTTTATTGGGATTACGATCAAAGCTACATTAATAATCAACATCACGAAGCAGGGTACTTTTTACGTGAAAATATAAATCAGTATAAACAGCCATTAAGCATATCGAACAAAGATATTTTCAAATCTTTATCGCAAAAAAAGAACATTGAAATTATTTCTGTTCCATCGGATGTTGGACAAACAAAAGTAATTACTCAAAAACTGCAAGAATCAAACGAAAATATTGCTGAATCGCCCAATAAAACAGCCATCGTGTTAGCAGATGAAGAATTGCTTGTTCCGGTTTTGCATTCGGTTCCCGATACTGTAGAACAGATAAATATTACCATGGGATATCCGGTAAGTAACACTCCTGTTTACAGCTTGTTGGAACATGTAATTGAACTACAAAAAAATGCGAAAGAAACTAAAAATAGTTTTACATTTTATCATAAGAATGTTGTTGCAATTCTCAGTCATCAATATATAAATACGCAATTTCAGAAAGAAGCAAATGAGCTTTTACGGTTTATTAAAAAGAACAATAAAATTATTATTACCAGCAAAGAATTAGCAAGCTGTGATTTCTTTAAGGTAATTTTTACGAAAATTAACACCTACCTTGAATTATCAGAATACATATTAAACATTCTGCATCAAATTTATAACTCGCTTAAAAAAACGGGACAGGAAAATACCATTCATACGACATCGCTCGAGAAAGAATACATCTATCATATTTACCTTTCAATTAATCGTTTGAAAGATGTATTACAGGAGCAACAGATCGAAATTAAAACGGAGACTTACATTCGTCTGATCCGAAAAATAATAAGGAGTCTTCGGGTTCCATTTACGGGAGAGCCTCTTTCCGGATTACAAATTATGGGAATCCTTGAAACCCGTTTGCTCGATTTCGAAAATCTTTATATAACATCGGTAAACGAAGGTATTTTCCCAAAAACCGAAGCCTCAATGTCATTTATTCCATATAATTTACGACGCGGATTTGGATTACCAACTATTGAGCATCAGGATGCAATATATGCCTACTATTTTTACAGATTACTGCAACGAACAAAGAACATAACTTTAATTTATAACTCAAATTCGGATGGATTGCAAACCGGAGAAATGAGTCGTTTCTTGTATCAGTTAAAATTTGAATCCGATTTCGTTATTACTGAAAAAAGTCTTCGTTACGATATCAATATCACTCAACCAAAAGAAATAAAGATTGAGAAGTCAGAAAAAATAATTCAAAAGCTAGCAAAATTTCAATCATCGGGAGATGGCGAAAAATATTTATCGCCAAGTGCTTTAAGTACTTATTTGCGTTGCCGTTTGCAGTTTTACTTCCGTTATATTGCTGAGTTATGCGAACAAGACGAGTTAACCGAAGAAATTGATGCGCCTTTGTTTGGTAATATTCTGCATCAGGCAATGGATTATGTATACAAAGATTTTATTGGTAAAGAAGTAAATGTCGAAATCATTAAAAAACTTTTAAACGATAAAGAAAAAATTTATTCAGCAATTGATCAGGCTTTTAAAGATGAATACTTTAAATCCGAAAGTAAAATTCAATATTCCGGTAAAAACATCATTATTCGTGAATTAATTGAGAAATATATTATTCAGATTCTTAAAGTAGACGAAAGCTTTGCTCCTTTTGAGATTTTATCGCTCGAAGATAAATACGAAATTGAAATTCCGCTTACAACAAACGGAGCATTTGAAATGGTAAAACTAGGTGGGAAAATCGACAGAGTTGACAGAGTAAATAATCATATCAGGGTAATCGACTACAAAACCGGAAACGACAAATTGGAATTTAAGAATATTGAGGCTCTATTTTCTGACAAAAAGAATGATCAAAATAGTGCTGTTTTTCAAACCCTTTTGTACTCTATGTTTTATCAGAAAACTGAAAAACCACAATTACCAATTACCCCGGGAGTATATTCTGTTCGCAAAGTGTTCGACAAAAATTTTGAATATCGTATTTTCAATAAGGAATCAAAGTCTTATATTGATGATTATAAATTAGTAGCTAATGTTTTTTTCGATAACTTAACCCAACTTATTAGTGATATTTTTAATCCTGATATTTCATTTTCGCAAACCGAAGAAACCCGTAATTGTGAGTACTGTCCATTTAAGAAAATTTGCCACAGGTAATTATTTATAGTACATAGTATCGATGAGTACCAAGTAATGAGAATCTAAAATTTGAGACTTAATCCTAAGTTTTTATTATATTTGAATTAATTTGTGAAAAACGAATAAAATGATCCAAAACTTCTTTAACTACAAAGTCAAAATAAAAGATACTCCTTTTAAAACAGAAGCTGGTAAAAAATATGAGAATACCGTTGCCATTTCGTTTCTTGATGAAAATAAAAAAGAGATTGCCTACATTGAATTAGGCTTTATTGATAAAGAAGAGATATATCAACTAATTGAGCAGGGAAAACCTGTTAATCTTGATCATTGTTATGTTGAGAATTTTTCGCTCGTTGAATATCGCGAAAGCAGAAATATTGAGAAAAAGAGCTATATAAAAATTCATGGATTTTCAGCATATAATACTTTTTTCGATTCCCGTGTTGTTACTGATTTTTCTTTTGCTGAATTTGATGATGAATATGAAAATTTTGAAAATGCTCACTTTCTCAATGGAGCAGTTTCATTCCAGTCAGCCAAATTTCATCAGGGTGGTGTAAATTTTAGTTACACCTATTTTACCGATGGAAATGTCGATTTTTCGAATGTTAATTTTGGTGATGGCGAAGTAAACTTCAAAAACTCATGGTTTGGTACCGGACATAAAAATTTTCAGGATGCTCATTTTGGCAATGGAGATGTGCTTTTCGTAAATACAGAATTTAACGATGGTGATGTAACATTCGTTAATGTTTTGTTTAATTCCAAAAGAGTTACATTTAAGGTTGCACGTTTTGGTGAAGGTAAAATTGGATTTCACTTTGCACGTTTTCATTGTAAAGAGTTATTATTTGAAAGAACCGAATTTGGAGACGGAAAGGTTGACTTTCGCACAACAGAATTTAGCGATGCAAAAGTTAGTTTTAATCGTGCGGTTTTTGGAAATGGTGAAAAATCTTTTGAAGCTTCCCAACACAAAGGAGGAAAGTTAACTTTCAGAAAATCTATATGGGGTGATGGAAATATATCTCTTGAAAAAGTTGAGTTCGATAACACCATTTTATATCTCGATAATGCCGATTTTGGAAAAGGAAACCTGAGTTTTAACAATTCTCATATTCTCGAGCTTTCGCTTAAATCATGTCATTTAGATTATTATGTCGATTTAAGATTATCCAAATGTAAATCAATAGATCTTTCCGACACAATAGCTCGTGATATAATTGATATTAAACCCTATGATTTTCCCCTAGAAATTGGAACAATCAATTTTGTCGGTATGCGTTTAATTGGCAGAATATATATTGATTGGGAAATAAATAACATTAAAAAGCTTATTTATTCGCAAAAAGACGCAAACAGAAGAGAATTTGCCGAACAGTTCCGAATACTAAAAGAAAATTTCAGCACAACAGGTCAATATGTCGATGAAGACAAAGCTTACGTTGAGTTTAAACGCAACGAATTAAAAGCCGATTTAAAAGACGCATTAAAGAAAAATCCTTACAGTCGAATATGGGAATATCCATCATATGCTTTTCAATGGCTGGTATTTGATAAAGTTGGATTATATGCTACAAATCCATTACGTGTATTAACCAGCATGCTGTTCGGATACATTTTCTTCTCCTTATTATATCTAGTTTTGCCTTTCTTTGTTGATACAAAAATTGTATCATCGATTGGCGATCCCGACAAACTTGGTCCGGTAGCAGTTTCATTTTATCACAGTGCAATTACATTTCTTACCATTGGTTATGGCGATTATTATCCTTCGGGATTTTTCAGATGGCTTTCCGGACTGGAAGGTTTTGTAGGATTATTCCTGATGTCGTACTTTACAGTTGCTTTTGTTCGTAAAATTTTAAGATAGGATTACGATGGGTTCAGGTCATGCTTTCGATGCAATAAAAAGAATAGAATATAATAGATCATTAATTCAGATGCATCGAGCCAGGTACAACGAATTAAAAGAAGCTGTATCGAAAATAAAATCAAAATACCCACATAAATTTGTAGATCGAAATCAGCTTACTGACAATGAATTAAAAGTGCTTAAGAACAAGATCAAAAATCAAATAATTAAAGGAAGACAAAAATCTTTTATCATTTCCTTATTTTTTTCAACACTTGTTTGTGGGGTAATTTATTTCATTGCACAGTTTCTTTTTCACTATTTTTATAAAAGCTAGCTATTTACTTTACTTAGCTTTATTTTTTTTGTAAATTTCATTACTTATCTTAATTTCTAAAACCTGGTATTATGACAAAAAATAATAAAATTAAAGGTAGAATAGCGATTCTCACAGGCGGTGGCGATGTTCCCGGATTAAATCCGGCAATCAGGGCAATAACCATAAGGGCACTTCGTGAAGGTTTCGAAGTAATAGGAATACGTCGTGGCTGGATGGGATTAGTTGATATGATAAGAGATAAAAATGCTGATAATACAGAGTTTTACGAGATATTAACTGAAACCAGGGTGAATAAGGCCGGACGCTCAGGAGGAACCTTTTTACATACATCGAGAACAAATCCCAGCAGAATTGCTAACTGGAATGTTCCTGATCATTTAAAAGAAAAATATAATAAACCAAGAAATGATATTACACCTGAGGTTCTTAAAAATCTGGAATTCTTAGGAATAGATTATCTTATACCAATTGGCGGCGACGATACTTTAAGTTACGCTGTACGATTATACCGCGAAGGAGTTAAAATTGTTGCTATGCCAAAAACAATGGATAACGATGTGCCGGGAACCGACTATTCTATTGGGTTTAGCACATGTATTACCA
>JAUVUS010000321.1 GCA_030600865.1 Bacteroidales bacterium
CCGTACCATCGCGACGTCTTGGAATGTCGCTCGGAGTTGACCTTGTTCCTCATAAAGTGTGTTCACTTAATTGTATCTATTGCGAATGCGGACGTACCACAAACTTAACAATTGAAAGAAAAGAATACGTTTCTTACGATGATGTAACAAAAGAGTTAGACCATTATTTTAATAATAATCCTGCTCCCGATTATATTACTTTTTCCGGCTCTGGAGAGCCTACTCTTAACTCACGTATTGGCGAAGTTTTACAATTTATTAAACAAAAAAAACCTGATGTTCCGGTTGCAGTTTTAACAAACGGGACTTTGTTTTATCAAAAAAAAGTAAGAACGGAATTACTTAATGCTGACCTTGTGCTACCTTCATTGGATGCTGCCACAGATTTAATTTTTCGGAAAATAAACAGACCTTTTTTTAAACTCAATATTCAAGAGTATATACAGGGACTTCAGGATTTCAGGAATGAATATAAAGGTAAAATATGGCTCGAGGTTTTAATTATTCCCGGCTATAATGACAGCAAAACAGAATTAAAACTGCTTAAGGAAGTTTTTGAAAAAATCCGACCCGACAGCATACAATTAAATACCCTTGACAGACCCGGAGTTATACCTGATATCAGGGCAGCAACCAAAATAGAATTGCAACAGATAGCAGACTTCTGGAACCTTAATAATGTTGAAATCATTGCAGCAGCTCCTGAGCGAAAAGATATTAAATCATATCGTGAAGATATTGAAACTGCAATTTTGGAAACAATATTCAGAAGACCATGTACACTCAATGATCTGGCGAAAATTTTAGGATTACATATTAATGAAGTTAATAAATATCTTGATGTATTGGAAGCAGACCATAAGATTAAATCTGTGCATCAGGAAAGAGGTTTGTTCTATCAGATTAAACATAAACAGAAATAAAAAATGCATAGAATGGATTCTATTTATAACTGAGATGAAATAAGATATTATAGTTTAATTCCTTTTTCTTCCAGATATTTTTTAATTGTGTTGTTAGGCAATTTGCTTCCTTTAGATTTTACATTATAAATAAAATAATCGCATTCAGCCTCATTAAGAATTCCTTTTAAAAAAGCTTCAGTAATAAAATCCATAGTAGTAAGATATTTAATATTGTTTTCTTCACAATATAGTTTAATGTCTGATAGATTACTGCTAGCCAATATATCTTTGAAATATCTACAATAGGCCATGCAAGCACTTTCACCAGAACCAAATGTCCTTTTAAGTTTTGCATATTCCTTTAAAACTTCAAAGTTGCTTGGAAATTCAAGTTCGTGGATTATCTTAAATCGGATTAGATTTTCAATTTCGGTACGAAGACTTAGAGTAAATATTTCTTTTAAAACATGTTGCAGGATGTAAAGTTTATTTTGGAATATCTTGTTTAAGATTCCAAGTTGTTCACCTTTACTAAAATGAATAATTACATCAGCATCGAGTAGGATTTTCTTCTTTTTATCAATCTTTATCACCGTTATTCATACTATTTAAGATATCAATACCGATATCATGCATTAATGAAATATAATGACCCTCGGAAATTTTCTCATTGTCGTAGAGTTGTTTAGCCAGTGTGCCATAGTCGCCAATTACAAGGTTATTATTACCCGGTTCATATAGAGTTGTATCGTAGCCATAAGCTTTTGCAGTAGATTTAATATTTAAGCAGTATTCGTCAAATATTTTGGGTGAAATTAAATTTAATTCCTTTAATCGGAATAAAAGAGCCTTTCTGGAACAGGAAAAATAATTTTCAATCTTTAATATGGTTTGTATGCTTATCTTATCTTTTTTTATTTCAATATCGGGAATGAGATTAATAATTCCGTCTTCGGGCATTAACATATAGGAAGCAAAAACATCTGCAAAATATTCATTCGTATCTCTCTTGTTAAATAATCCGGTGCAACAATGATGAGGTTTGAAATTATCATCAAAAAATATATGGTAAAGTTCATGGCATATTGTAAAATGTTGCCTGCCTAAAGAATGATTAGCATTTATCAGTATAAACTTTTTACTACCTGCCTTGACAGACATTCCCGAAAAATCATCAGTAAGTTCTTTGAATACTGTAATAATATTAAGCTTAATTAATAGGCTTTTTAAACGAATTGGGTCATTGTTGCTAAAACCACACTCATTTCTAAATTCAAATGCTTTTTTCTTAATTGAGAACTCCATCTACTTGTTCAGTTTTTGCATTTTCAAATAATTTAATACTACTCTTTTAAATGAAGCAATATTTTCCAGGTCTGAAGGTTTCAAATAATCACTACGAAAAGCAAAAGCCAAATTTACATTTTGGATTTTTTTATCTTCTTCAAGCAATTCATCTAACTCAACTCCAAAAAGATTAGCAAGCTTATTTAGGGCTGTTACAGGAATATACCTTTTTCCATTTTCATAATAGCTAATAAGCTCCCGTTTTATATTTAAATAATAAGCTAGTTCATTTTGTGAAAGGCCTAATTTATCTCTAAAATAACGGATATTTTTACCGATAATTTGTTTTGATTCCATTTTCTTAAGATAGGTAAATTTTGTTACAAAAGTAATACAATATTTCTAATAACCAAATAATGTAACATTTTTTTATTAAAAACCCTGCATAAATAATTGATTTTTTATAAATTTAGAAGAATTCTAAACAAAATGTAAAAGTCAATAATATCAATGCTTTCCATTAGATAATTTGAATAATTAGAATATTTTTCGTAATTTTGGTAAATAAAACTATGAGTATTTGTTTCGTTAAAGAAAACATATTATTAATCAGTGTATTAACAAAAAACACTGCAATAGACAAAGGCGAAATATAGCGGCATAGTGTAGTATATATTTAGAAGTTACCCAACATTAGCCCAACTTGGAAACACGTGAAAAAAGTGTTCATAACTTCTGTTTGAAAATCAATTTTTGCGATTTTATAACAATTAGATTTTCAAACTACTAAAAAGTAGTTATATATAATAATAGATAGTTATTTACAAATAAATTAATTTAAGTAAAATGAAAAAATTCAAATTATTATTCGTAGCAATCGCAATGATTGCAGGCTACAGCTTAACAGCACAGGTAAGTATTAACACCGATGGCACCGATGCAGATGCTTCGGCCATGCTTGATGTAAAAAGCACCGACAAGGGGCTTTTAACCCCGCGTATGACCGAAGCCCAGCGCGATGCAATAAGCAGCCCCGCCACAGGACTAATGATTTATCAAACCGACGGAACGGCCGGTTTTTATTATTACAATGGCTCGGCTTGGACAGCAAGTGGCAGTACCACATACTCCGTAGGCGACTTTGCCCACGGCGGCATTATATTCTGGGTTGACGAAACAGGACAACACAGTTTAGTTTGTGCAAAAACAGACCAAAGCACTGGGGTAAGATGGGATGCTGGAACTTATGGACATACGCAAGCTAAAGGAGATGGCCCTTTTTCTGGCGAAATGAACACCGCAATTATTATTGCGGCTCATGTGGCAATTGGAGATGATTTTTCAACTTATGCAGCGCGTATCTGTAACGAGTTGCAAATTACCGAAGGCGGAAAAACCTATGGCGATTGGTATTTACCATCAAAAGAAGAATTAAACCTGATGTACCTTAACAAAGCAACCATTGATGCAACAGCAGTGGCAAATAGTGGAAGTGCTTTTGCTAGTGCCGTCTATTGGAGTTCTACAGAGTACTATAGCAACTATGCATGGAGACAGTACTTCGGCAATGGCATTCAGGATTACATCTATAAGAACGACACCTACAGGGTGCGTGCTGTTCGGGCTTTTTAACAATTTATCTATTTAACTATTTAATAAATAATCATTCTTTTAGAACGAACTTCCTTTCCGGCAGTGAGGTTTACTACGAATATCCCTTTACCAACTTCTTTACCGGAATAGTCCTTTCCATCCCATGAAATCACATGCCGGCCTGCTTTAAAAGTGTTATCTGCCAGTGATATAATTTTCTTTCCAAACATTCCATAGATGTCGATATTCACATGGGACGATTCAGGCAATTGAAAAGAAATGTTTGTTGAATGGTTGAATGGATTGGGGAAGTTCTGAAAAAGTACGAGTCCGCTTTCATCATGTCTATCCATTGAAGGGTAAA
>JAUVUS010000182.1 GCA_030600865.1 Bacteroidales bacterium
ATAGAAACATAGGCAATTATTCAAGATCTATTGAATATTTTGAAAAAGGATTAGAACTTTCAACTGAAATATCGATGAAAGATTATATATCTTGTAATTACGAAGCATTATCAGGAGTGTATGAGGAGATGGGAAAATACTCTGATGCACTTAATTATTATAAAGAGTATGCGGTTATAAAAGATTCTCTGTTTAACGAGGAAAAATACAAACAAATTGGAGAACTGGAAGCTCAGTTTCAAACGGCACGGCACAAAAAAGAGATAGAATTTTTAAAACTGGATCAGGAATTACAAGAATCAAAACTAAAGAAAAAAGAAACACAAAATCTTATATTAATTTTTAGTTCCTTATTGGCTTTTTTTATTGCTTTTGCACTGTTTCTTTTTGGCAGAGCGCAAAAAGGATTGTCAGGAAAACTTCAAACTGAAATTGAAGAACGAATGAAAACCGAGGTGCAACTGAATAAAATAAAAGGAGAACTTGAAATAAGAGTTAAAGAACGAACTGTAGATATTGAAGAAACAAATAGGAAATTGCTTCATGAGATCGAAGAGCATAAAAAGACCATGATAAACCTTGAAATTTCGAAAAACAAAGCTGAAGAAGCAGATAGGTTAAAATCAACCTTTTTAGCAAACATATCGCACGAAGTGCGTACTCCAATGAATGCAATTAGCGGGTATTCTCAAATGATGGCATATGATAATATAACATCTCAAAAACGAAGAGAGTATATTGATTTAGTTCAGGAAGGATGTAATAGTCTTACTAATTTAATCGACGATATTGTTGACTTTGCAGCTATTGAATCAGGGCAGACAAAAGTTGAGAAGAAAGAATTTAATCCTCATCCTATATTGGAGTTTTTATATGATCATTATACAGATAAACTAGTTAAAATGAATAAAGAAGCTCTTGTATTAGCTTATGCTAATGAAAACAAAGAGAACGATTTAGTTATAAATACTGACCCATCGCGATTTAAACAAATACTTTCAATATTAATTGATAATGCAATAAAATTTACAGAAAAAGGTCATGTCGAATTTGGCTTTATCCATCCGAACGAAAAAGAGATTCAATTTTATGTAAGAGATACTGGTATTGGAATTGATGAAAAGTATCATGATTTGATTTTTGAACGATTCAGGCAGGTTGACGAGAGTACAACTAAAAAATATGGTGGTGCCGGGATTGGTTTATCAGTTGCAAAAAAATTAGTGGAATTATTAGATGGTAATATCTTGTTAGAATCAACATCAGGGGAAGGAACATCCTTTTTCTTTAATTTACCTTATAATTCAGATGAAAGTGTTTCTGAAGATTTAACACAACCAAATCAATTTAACTGGAAAAATAAAGTGATACTTATCACAGAAGATAAAAAAATAAATTTCGATTTGATTAAAGAAACATTAAGTATTACCAATGTTAATCTTATATGGGCTAAAAATGGAGAAGAGGCTTTAAAGTTTGTTGAAACTAATAAAAGTATTGATCTTATACTAATGGACATACAAATGCCTGTTATGGATGGTTATGAATGCACCAAACGCATTAAAGAAATAACTAAAAATATCCCAATTATAGCACAAACTGCTTATGCCTTACCACAAGATAGTTATAAATGCTTCGATGCTGGTTGTGATGACTATATTGCAAAACCAATTTCGCTAAATCAGTTTTTAATTAAGCTTAATAAATATTTATCATGAAAAAAGCCCCGAAAAGGGGCTTTTAATTAAATATAGAAATCCACGTTCTCAAAGTGTGGTTATGGTAAATTGGCTATGCCTTATAATGTTAACATTTTTGGAAAATTGGAATTTAGCAAAGCGATCTCACGTAAGTAATAATGGAATGTTGTAGTGGTATTTTTCCAATCATCCATGCTAAAATATATCAGGTTGACCTTATTTTATATTTTTCACTAAATTAGTGGTAGTAGATTTTACTTTTTATAGTCTTGTTATTGTTTTTCTTATTTCAAGTAAATTGTAAAGTAATTTCTCTAAATAGTTTAAATGAAGCATATTAGCTCCATCTGATTTTGCATTTGCAGGATCAGGATGTGTTTCTACAAAAATGCCATCAACGCCAACTGCAATACCGGCTCGTGCTACAGTTTCAATTAAATCAGGTCTTCCACCGGTAACTCCCGAAGCTTGATTAGGTTGTTGTAAGCTATGTGTTATATCTAACACAACCGGATAACCAAATTTTTGCATTTCAGGAATTCCGCGATAATCAACTATTAAATCCTGATAACCAAACATTGTACCACGATCTGTAATCATAACCTTCTCATTTCCTGACTCTAATACTTTATCAACTGCAAATTTCATTGAAGCTGGTGCTAAAAACTGACCTTTCTTGATATTAACAATTTTTCCTGTTTTAGCTGCAGCTACCAATAAGCTTGTCTGTCGACATAAAAAAGCAGGTATTTGTAGAATATCAACATATTCAGCTGCCATTGCAGCATCTTCCTCGGTATGAATGTCGGTTACAATTGGAACTTTTAATTGCTCGCGAACTTTTCCCAGAATTCGTAATGCTTTAATATCTCCAATACCAGTAAAAGAATCTAATCTTGAACGGTTAGCTTTTCTGAATGACGCCTTAAAAATAAAAGGTATTTGCAGCTTATTGGTAATTTCAATAACCTTTTCAGCTATTTGAAAAACATTTTCTTCATTTTCAACAACGCAAGGACCTGCTAATAAAAAGAAATTCTCTTTATCAGTATTCTTTATGAAAGGTATATTTTCTATCATACTTATTTATTATTTATTAAATACTGTAATGATCACAAAATTAATAATTATATTTTCCTTTCCATTGATTTTGTAATCGTTTTAATATTTCAGTTTCTTTCGAGTTGTTCTGGGGCTGATAAATGAGATTTTGTTTTATTGCTTCAGGCATAAAATTGTCCTGTACAAAATTACCTTCATAGCTATGAGCATATTTATAATCTTTGCCATATCCAATATCTTTCATAAGTTTGGTTGGAGCATTTCTTATATGTAATGGTACAGGTAAATCGCCTGTTTGACGTACAAGCTTTTGGGCATCATTTATTGCCTGGTAAGCAGAGTTGCTTTTAGGTGATGTTGCAAGATATATAGTTGCTTCTGACAAAATAATTCGTGATTCGGGCCAGCCAATTTTATTTACAGCATCGAAACAATTATTTGCGAGTAATAAAGCATTGGGATTAGCCAATCCAATGTCTTCCGATGCAAGTATCAGTAAACGGCGAGCTATAAACTTAGGGTCTTCGCCTCCTTCAATCATCCTGGCAAGCCAATAAACAGCTGCATTTGGATCGCTACCACGTATCGATTTTATAAATGCTGAAATAATATCGTAATGTTGTTCTCCATTTTTATCATATGTAGCTATGTTTTGTTGTAAAATATCTATAACAATATCATTAGTAATTGTAATCTTCTTATTGGATTTAGCTTTTTCGGTATTTACTACCAATTCAAGAATATTATATAATTTTCGTGCATCGCCACCTGAAAATCTAAGAAGCGATTCATATTCCTTTATTTTTATATTTAGCTCTTTAAGATATTTATCTTCCTTTATAGCTCTGTTTAAAAGTTCAATTAAATCATCTTTTTCTAATGATTTAAGAATATAAACCTGCGTACGTGAAAGGAGTGGAGATATTACTTCAAACGAAGGGTTCTCAGTTGTAGCTCCGATTAATATAATTATTCCCTGCTCAACAGCTGATAATAGAGAATCTTGTTGTGATTTGTTAAAACGATGAATTTCATCAATAAAAAGTATTGGGTTAGGAGCATCAAAGAATTGTTGTTTTTTTGCTTTTGCTATCGTTTCTCGTACATCTTTAACTCCTGAATGTACCGCACTTAATGTGGAGAATGGCCTGTTTTGTTGATTGGCAATAATTTTAGCTAATGTTGTCTTACCAACACCAGGAGGTCCCCAAAGTATAAACGATGGAATATTTCCAGATTCTATAGCTTTTCGTAAAATTGCATTTTCTCCCACCAAATGTTTCTGGCCAATATATTCATCCAGGGTTTTAGGCCTCATTCTATCAGCTAATGGTTGATTAATTGCCATATATAATTTACTTATAAAGTTTTTATGTTATGATTCATGCAAACATTTTTTAAATAATAGCGTACAATTAAGGAAATTTGTTGAACATTTAAAAGGCTTTTCCTATTTTTATCAAACGTAAATAATGAAAATCACTTAATATTAAATTAATTGAAACATCCATACATTAATGTACATACAATGGTATGACTATAACATGGATGTTCCATGTGATAATTGAAAATAAATTATAAACACATGAAACCTTTACGATGTTTTTTGCATCTTAATATAATAACATTGAATAGTATTAAATTAATAACCTATAAATTATAAACATATGAAAAGGAACAATTCTCTTTTACGACTTTTGACAATCTCAATTATGTTATTGTTTACAACAACTGTATTCGCTCAATTTGGAGACCTTGGAAAGGTATTATCCACAGGTACAGATGATGCAGAAAAAATATTTGAAGCATATCTTTCGCCTTATGCAAATGGAATGGGAGCCGGATTAAGTGCCGGGTGGTATAATATGGCTAAAGCACATAAATTAGGAGGTTTTGACCTTACTGTATCTTTTAATTTAGCAATAATTCCTACATCCGCTAAAAGTTATAATGCAGAAGATATAAATCTTGGTGATCCGGACGACCCTGATTTAACAGTAGTAATTGAACCGGGAAGTTCGCCTACAGCGGCTGGTTCAAAAGATCCCGGTCAACAAGTTACTTATTACCAAAATATACTTGGAACAGATGTTCCTTTTACTCAACTCAATTTACCTCAGGGTACAGGGTTTGGATATACACCGACACCAGTGGTTCAGTTAGGTGTTGGTTTGGTAAAAGAAACTGATTTACAGTTTCGTTATTCACCGGATATAGAGTGGGGAAACGGAAGTAAAATGGGATTGTGGGGTGTTGGATTAAAGCACAGTATAAAACAATGGATTCCTGCTCTAAAAAAAATCCCTGTTTTTGATTTGTCTTTACAGGGCGGATATACAAAGCTTAGTATGACGTCAGATTTAAATTTCCAACCTTCTTTTTATGAAAGTTTTCCTTCTATTGTTATTGTTCCTACTATTGATCCAAATTATTATTCTAATCAAAAGTTATTATTAGATGTTAGTAATTTTACAGCTAATGTAATATTCTCAGGTGATTTTAAAATAATTTGCCTTTATGGAGGTGTTGGTATTAGTAATTCTAAAAGCAATTTGAAACTACAAGGCAATTATCCAGTACCTTATTTTGTGGGTAATGAAATAAGAATATCAGATCAAAATCCTGATAATACTGATCCAATTGATATTACTATAGAAAGTGCTGATGGTAGTGCAACAAAACCTCGCTTTAATGCAGGTTTTAGATTAAAGTTTGCTGTAGTTACGATAAACTTTGATTATACATATGCAAATTATTCAATTGCAAGCGCAGGTCTTGGTGTAAGCTTTAGATAAAATGCAATTTTTATAAAATATAGTAGAAAAATTATTGTCAAATTTTAAATGACTAAAATGAACTAAAATACTTAATTATCAAGTATTTATTTAAAATTTTAGATATTTATAAGTATTTTTAAATTATGGTCGTCAAGATCGTTCAAATAACATTAAGCCCGGAAATAAATTCCCGGGCTTTTTTAATGGCTTAATAGTTGGTTTTCTATTTTGC
>JAUVUS010000444.1 GCA_030600865.1 Bacteroidales bacterium
ACGAGGGAATGAGCCGTTTCCATAATCCTGAATTTACACAAATGGAACTTTATGTTGCTTATAAAGATTACAACTGGATGATGGAAACCGTTGAAGAAATGGTTGAAAAAATCGCTTTAGATATTCATGGAACAACAGAAGTAAAGGTCGGGGAAAATATAATTAATTTTAAACGTCCATGGAAACGATATACTATGTTTGAAGCTATTCAGGAGTTTACCGGAATTGATATTTCGAAAATGGATGAAAAAGAGCTATTCGAAACAGCTAAAAAACTTAAAATTACTGTTGATGAAACAATGGGCAAAGGTAAGCTGATTGATGAAATTTTCGGTGAAATGTGTGAGTCTAAATTGATTCAGCCAACTTTCATAACAGATTACCCTATTGAAATGTCTCCATTGGCAAAAAAACATCGTAGTGTTGATGGACTGGTAGAACGATTCGAAGCTATTTGTAATGGAAAAGAAATTTGTAATGCTTATTCTGAATTGAATGACCCGATTGATCAGCGTGAACGTTTTGAACAGCAGTTGGTTTTAGGCAAACGAGGTGATGAAGAAGCCATGGTACTTGACGAAGACTTCTTAAAAGCTATTGAGTATGGAATGCCTCCTACAAGTGGGCTAGGCATTGGCGTTGATCGTTTAGCAATGATAATGACAAATTCACCATCTATCCAGGATGTACTTTTTTTCCCTCAAATGCGACCGGAAAAGAAAGCTCAGAAAGATGATGTATCAAGCTATACTGAATTAGGGATTCCTGAAGAATGGGTTCCTGTAATTCAAAAATCAGGTTATTTAACTGTAGCAAGTATGAAAGATTCTAGTCCCGGAGCTTTACATCAAAAATTGTGTGGTACAAATAAAAAGCATAAATTGGGCTTACAAAATCCAAGTCAGGATGATGTAAAAAACTGGATTGAAAACATAAAATAATTTGAATGAAGCAAAAACCAAAAGTAGCAATTTTAGGTGGAGGTAGCTGGGCAACTGCTATCATCAAAATGCTTCTCGAAAATGTTGATGATATCAACTGGTATATGAGAAGTACTGAAAAAATTAATTTTATAAAGCAACATAAACACAATAATTTCTATTTAAGTTCTGTTGCTCTCGACACCAATAAGATTGCTCTCTTTTGTAATATAAGTGAAGCTGTTGAAAATGCTGATATTCTGATTTTTGCTATTCCATCGGCATTTTTAAAAGACGCACTACAGAATCTTAAAGTTGATATCAGTGACAAACTTATTGTATCTGCAATTAAGGGAATTGTCCCTGATGATAATTTAATAATTGGTGAATTCTTTAATCAACAATATAATGTGCCACTGGAATCATTCGTGGTTATTTCAGGCCCTTGTCATGCCGAGGAAGTTGCTCTTGAAAGATTATCATATCTGACAATGGCATCTGAAAATTTAAAAAATGCACGTTTAATTGCAGATCTGTTAAGTACACAATACATAAAAACCAGTATTTCTGACGATATTTATGGTACAGAATATTCTGCAGTTCTGAAAAATGTATTTGCTGTTGCGGCAGGAATTTGTCATGGGTTGGGTTATGGCGATAATTTCAATGCCGTACTTATTTCAAACTCGATACAGGAAATAAAACGTTTTGTTGATGCTGTTCATCCTATTACACGTGATATACAAAGTTCAGCATATTTAGGTGACTTAATGGTTACAGCTTATTCACAATTTAGTCGCAACAGAACTTTCGGCAACATGATTGGTAAAGGCTATTCTGTTAAATCGGCTCAGCTGGAAATGAACATGATTGCAGAGGGCTATTATGCCGTGAAATCTATCATGGAAATCAACAAAAAATATATTGTAAACATGCCAATTACCGAAGCTGTATATAATATTTTATATGAAAAAATATCTCCTGCCATTGAAATAAAGTTATTAACTGAAAATCTTAGATAAATTATTAAACTTTGTTTGTCATGAAACATTTACAAGTCGATTTAAAAAATGCATTATCATTTATTGACAAGAATAATTTTAATAACTATGATAAACTGGTTAAAAATCAGAATGAAAAATTAATTAACAAGACAGGTAAGGGAAGCGATTTTTTGGGTTGGGTAAACCTGCCAAATATTATTTCAAGCGATCTAATATCAGAGATTAATGAAACAGCAAAACAATTGCGGGAAAAATCAGACGTAATTGTAGTTATTGGAATCGGAGGATCATATCTTGGAGCAAAAGCGGTTATTGAAGCATTATCAGGACCGTTTGATCATTTAAAACAAGAAAGAAAGAATCCACATATCCTTTTTGCCGGTCACAACTTATCAGAAGATTATCATTATGAACTTTTAGATTTTTTAAAAGATAAAAAATATTCGCTCGTTGTTATTTCAAAGTCGGGTACCACTACAGAACCAGCCATTGCCTTTCGCCTGCTTAGAAAAGATCTTGAAAACAGATTTGGAAAACAAGAAACTTCAAACCGAATTATTGCAATAACAGATGCTTCAAAAGGTGCTTTGCGAAATATGGCAGAACAAGAAAATTATAAGTCATTTATTATTGATGATGATATTGGTGGCCGATATTCTGTATTAACTCCAGTAGGATTACTTCCTATTGCCTGCGCCGGATACAATATTGAAGAGCTCCTTAATGGTGCAAAATCAATGTTTGAGAACTCCCAAAACAATTTGTTCGAGGAAAATCCTGTTTATCAATATGCCGCGATAAGACATGCACTTTATTCAATAAATAAAACAACAGAAATTCTTGCAAACTAC
>JAUVUS010000152.1 GCA_030600865.1 Bacteroidales bacterium
CCTTACATGCACTTACAAAAGATGGTACAGCACATGGTAAAATGGATGATGGATTGAATGCAGGAATACCCGTTGATAAATGTGCAAGACAGTATGTTAATGCTATCAGAAAAGATAAAAAGGAAGTACTAATCGGGGCTAGTGAATTATTAATGGTATATATCCATAAATTTTTACCTAAATTATTTTATAAATTAGCTCGCAAAATTAAGCCGACATAAAAAATATTAAAATGACTAAATTAATAAGTGGAATACAACAAATAGGAATTGGAGTTCCGGATGTTTACGAAGCATGGAAATGGTATAAAGATAATTTTGGAATGGATATCCGAATTTTTGAAGATGATACTGTTGCAGAGTTAATGTTACCTTATACCGGTGGTAAACCTCATAAGCGCCATGCTGCCCTTGCCATGAATATATCCGGAGGTGGTGGATTTGAGATATGGCAGTATACTAGTCGAACTTCTGTTGGACCTGATTTTGAAATACAACTGGGTGATTTAGGTATTAATATAGCTAAAATTAAAAGTTCTGATGTAAAAAAAGCTTACAATGAATTTAAATTACGAGATCTTGATATATTAGGTGATCTATATGAAAATCATTTCTTTGTAAAAGATCCATACGGTAATATTTTTCAGGTAGTTGAAGCAAGTGACTGGTTTAAAAAAACTAATAAATTAACAGGAGCAATTGCCGGAGCAATTATTGGAGTAACAGATATAGAAAATGCCCGTAAAGTTTATAGCGATATTCTTGAATACGACCAGGTGGTTTATGATAAAGAAGAAGTATTTAATGATTTTTCACCTCTTCCCGGAGGTGACAAGAAATTCAGAAGAGTTCTTTTAAAATCAAGCCAGAAAAGGCAAGGTAGTTTTAGTAAATTGTTAGGAGAAAGTTCAATTGAATTAATTCAGGTTTTAGACAGAGAACCAAAAAAGATTTTTAAAGACAGATTCTGGGGTGATTTAGGGTTTATCCATTTATGTTATGATATTAGTGGAATGGAAGCTTTAAAACAGGACTGTGAGTCGAAAGGTTTTCCGTTTACTGTTGATAGCTCAGTAAAACATAACGAAAATAATAGTTTTGATATGGGTGAAGCTGCCGGCCATTTTTCTTACATTGAAGATCCTGATGGAACTTTGATAGAATTTGTCGAAACTCATAAAGTACCAATTATGAAAAAGTTTGGCTGGTATCTGAATATGAAAAAAAGAGACCCCAGGAAACCTTTGCCAAACTGGATGTTAAATGTACTAGCTTTAAATAAAGTAAAGTTATAACTAAATTGTATTAGAGGTTTTTACAATATATGGTAGAGTCAGGACATGTCCTGACTCTACTCATTTTAATTTAATGTTTTATTATTGATTTTCTTTTTCTTCCGAATCATTAGCCATTAATTTAGGAAGTCTTTTCTTATAGGCAATAACAAAAATTCCAACAGAATAAATGGCAACATTAAAAATACTCACTGAGAAAACACCAATTGAAAAAATACCAATTGAAAAGATACCTGCTGAAAATTTACCTGCAGCGAATACACCTAAAGCAAAATCGCCTGCTGCAAAGTAGTTAAATGCATAATCACTTGCACTAAACATAGGTTGATACGTGTAATTTAAAATAAAGCCTACTACGATTAAGATTACTGCTACAAATAGATACCAATATTTTTTCATTTTTTTAAAATTTATATGTTAATAATAAGTGAATTAAAAATTTAAGTATTCGGGTTTTAGTTCAATAGATTCGTTGCTTGTAATATTCATAATTCGTTCTTCGATAGGAGGTGGCCCAAAAGTGCCTTTGGCATTATTTGAAAAACCATATCCCTCCTTTGGAATGCCGAATTTGGAATCTAATTCATTATTATTGTTTTCATCATGGAAATAATATATAGAATATTTTCCAGCCATAATTCCATCGATAGAAATATTACACTGATTATTGGCTATAGTTTCAGAAGTACTTGCTATCTTTTTTCCTGATTCATCTTCGAGCGTTAGCAATATTTTTCCAATGCTATTTTTAAGGCCATTTATTTTGATATTTAATGTAATACTACCTGATGAATTAAATATGTTATTAGTTTTTTCAATAAAAAGTTCCGGAAATTTAATCACTGATTCAAGATGTTCACCTTCATAAATCCATAATTCTTTTGGTTCAGAAGCATTGTTGTAAACTGTTTCTCCTTGTGTAAAAGGAACCGAAGTATCTTCTTTGCTATGAATAAATAATTTAGGAAGATTCTCAATTTCTTTTATATCATTCTTAGCAGAATAAGGCGATGTAACATATTGAGCAATAATGTCTTTTTGCTCTTCAGGAGCAGAAAGCAAAGCTATATCGGTAAATGAACTTATAGTACCATCCAATATTAAACCTGCTATTTTATCCTGATTATCCTTTGCAATTTTGGTAGCAATCTGAGTTCCCATTGAAGCACCGTAAATGAGTATTGGTAAGTTTTTAAACTCATCTTTTACAAGAATTTCATTAAAAATGATTTGTGCATCTCCGGCAATGTTTAAATGTGTTGGTGTTCCAGTTGATTTTCCATAACCCCTAAAATCGATCATAAAAACCTGATAACCATTTTTAACAAGAGGCTTGGTAATATCTGTGTAAGTCGAAATGTTTCCTGCAGATCCATGAAAAAATAAGATTGTTGCTTTGGGTGTGGTATTCGGTTTTAGAAGAACTGCATTTAGTTTTACCGAATCAATTTCAAAGTTTATTTCTTCAAAATCCACATTTTCAATTTTATTCCATTCTTTAGATGGATAATAAAAGCGGTCATCAAATTGAGCCGATGATATTAAAATAGTACATAAACTCATTAATACTGTTAAAATAATTTCTTTCATCTTTTTTAAAATTTAAATTAAACATTTGATTTTTTTTGACAATGCAAGTGTAAGACGAAATCCGCTACTGGCAAAAGTTTTGGGACAGACGGCAAGCTTTTGTGATGTATGGATAGATTGTGTGATGAAATACAAGTACGAGTGATTAATTACAAGATAAATTAACAGGTTTGATTAGTTGGTAAACTGAAAGAATTTTAATTTGTATTACAAAATTTGTTGATTATTAATTGCTGTTACGAACCAAATCAACATAATTTCGGGAAACAGGAACTTCAATGTCACAATTTTGAAGACTTAATCGTAATCCCTGAGAATTACCTTTAGCACTAATTATTTTATTCGTATTTACAATAAAAGCCCTGTGACATTGAACGATTTCTGGAGTATCGTCAAAAAAATCTAAAGCTCGTTTTAAAGCACTACGATAGGTTTTTCGTATTATTTTATCTTCATTCAATAAATAGATTTCAATGTAGTTGCCTGATGATTCAATAAAATAAAGATCATCATTATTAAACTCGATAAAATCTTTTTCATTATCGGCAAAAAATCGAATATGTTTATTTTGAAAAATTTCGACTTTTTCTTCTTCTAAACTTCTATTTACATCATTCGCAGAATTTATATATTTTCTTAATAAATACTTTTGTTTTGTAATAATCAGTATGGTAATTGGAATTAAGCCAACAACAAGTGTGATAAATTGAAATTGAATAAAAAAAGACAAACCAACTTCGAAATAGAAATCAAATACAATTGATGTGTAAAGAGCATTTCCTAATCCAATAGTAAAGATTACCCAGATTAAGGAAATAAATTCTTTCCAGATTTTCCAGTTTCGTTCATCAAAGAATTTCTTGAAAATATTTTCGATAATTACCATGTCGAAAACTAAAGTGCAAAAAGTTACCAATCCATAACCTGAAAGAATTAGCAATTTGTTTCCTCCTTTAAAAAGATTTATTTCGAAAGGTTGAAATATGATTAAAAACAAAGCAACGAAAAGACTGATTAAAACAATAACTTTCCACTTATTTTCCTGCTTTGGGAAGGGTTGATTTAGGTAATTTATTAAATTCATTTTTGAATTATTACTTTAGAATGTGAAGATAATAAAATGTAAGTTTCACTCAAATAAAAATCCATACTTTAAACAAAGCATGGATTTTATTTTCTAATGGCCAATGCCTAAAGGCAAATAGCTATTTAATCTATTCGTGATTATTCGTATAGTCTGTAATAATCTGATTTCTTAAATCGAGGAACATTTTTGTAACATCATTCATAAGTTTATTTGAATAATTTGTTAAATATTCCTGAGCAGCTTTTGGGTTTTTCTTATACAGTTTTAGGGCTTCATCTTCAATTGCCTTTTGATTCTTAAACATTTCATCTTCAAAAGGAGTTCTTACAGCTCTAACATCTTTAGCAATTTTTTGAAATTTTAAATTTGCCAGATTATCTACAAAATCTATAGCCCAACGTGCTGATTTCTCATTGTATTTATTTGGATCATAAATATTATAAGTTTCAGCAATAGATAAATTCCCTGCATAAATAGGCACATACGGACTAAAGTATGGATTATCAAGATATACCCAGTAAACTCCACCAATTTCGTTTGGCAACCAATCGCGGAGCTGAAGAACCATTCCGTAATGCCCACGATGTCGGGCAACCGGACGACGATAAGTAATCTTTAAAAGTTTTCGTAAATCACTACTGGGAAATGGTGTTGCTAAAGGACTTTTTTCGTAACCACCTTTCCCGTCAGGTACCAGCCAGTTTGGATCATATGTCATATCATAGATTGTACCTTCAAATGTTGAACGTTGGAATGCAATAATATCCTGAACAGAAATCTTTTCTTCAGGTTTAACCGAAAATGGATAAATTGATACAGGTTCAACAAATTGGAAATAAGGTTGAATTCCTTTATAAGGATTTCCTTCCGGAAATCTGTTAGGCCATTCTTTTAGATTTGGAACAAAAGTTTGATGGAAAAGCCAGAATCTACTCGTTGCATATTCAACAGGTAATGGAGTGTAAGCGTCCTGCCAAATAAAAGGCATTCCTGATGTTGGATCGTACCATCCGCGATCAATAGCTTCCTGTATATAGTTTTCTGATACCATAAAGTTTTCACTGTCTTCTGCATTGATTTCTTTAATAATGCTCCAGTTTGGTATCATTGTAGCTTCATCGTCTGGCAATCTTTGAGCTGCCCAAATTGCTCCGGGTTTTCCGCTTTCCGGGGTCCATCCCGAGCCAACTCCAAAAACTTCAAAAATCCAAATTTCTTCAGTATCAGCAATAACAAGCGTTTCGGAGCCATCACCACTCGATGGTAAAAATCCGTATGTAATCATTAAATCACCAATAAACTGAACGGCTTCACGTGCATTTTTGTAACGCTGTAAAGCAAAAATCTGCGCTTGTTCAATTGTCATAATTTGCTTGCCATTTTCGCGAGTACAAGTAAGTTCGTTTCGCTGAGCGGTTGTGCTTTCACCAATACCAAGTTGGTATTCGTTAACATGCGAATAAGCTGACTGGAAATATTTAAAAGTTTTTTCAACTTGTGGAATATAACCCAGAATTATTCCGTCATCGTTTAAAGCACGGTCTGCATCCTGAATTCCCCAATAAACTGCAGCTTTTTCTCCCGGTTTAAATGTTTGTGCCGGAACAACAAATATTCTTGAATCAGGCCCGGTATCGGTATGCGATATAATATTTGAACCATCAGCCGAAGCCTTTTTTCCAACAGTAATTATAGTACATGCATTGGTACTGTATTGATATCCTAGTGTAAGGATAATTAGTATTGATAAAAGTTTTCGTAACATAAATGAGTCGTTTTTTAATTATAGTTTTGTACTGTTTTGAGTCAGTTTTTATTTATTAAGGTGAAATGGATTGTTGGATGTATGGAATATTGGATAATATAAAATCCATCATTCCAATTTTTCATTATTCCATTATTCCATTATCAATCCCAATTATATTTTCATATTATATAACAAATCTAATTAAGTTTTAGTCTTTAAGTTATAAAAATCACCTAAAGATAAAACCATTTTTTAAAGGATCAACAGGATCGAAATAAAAATCATTTTGTCCAGTAATAAATGCTGTTCCTGTAACTTCTGGTATAACTGCTTTGTGTGGACCATATTCGGTTGTTTCAATCACTTCAACATCCATTGTTGTTCCCAAAATACTTTCTATGGTGATTTTTTCTCCGGTTTTTAATTCATTTTTTGCATGATGTAATGCAGCTCTTGCACTCACTCCCGAACCAGTTGCAGAACGATCAACTTCGCCTTCGGCAAATATGCAAACATTACGACTATGGTTTTTTGGGTTATGTGCTTTACCTGTAAATATGGTACCATACAAAAAACTCAATTCTTCTTCGAAAGGATGCTTTATTTCGAATTTATCTATTATGGCATATTTAATTTTTCTGCCGTAATCGATTAATTGGTTATAATTCGAACCATCCATTTTTAACCCTAATTCATCAGCATCACAAAATGCATAAAATGCGCCACCATATGCAACATCAAATTTTATTTTCCCTATACCGGGAACATCAATTTCTTGATCTTTTAAATAAAGGAATGATGGCACATTCTTAAATGATACCTTTTTAACTATTCCATTTTCGCGAAAA
>JAUVUS010000019.1 GCA_030600865.1 Bacteroidales bacterium
GTAAATACAAATAAAGGAAACGTTAGAGTTTTAGGTACGGGTTTTAATGTTTTTGCCAGGAATGATGATTTCAAAGTATCATGTTTTACCGGGAAGGTGCAAGTTCGATTAAACGAGAATTCTAACTCTGTTATGTTAACTCAAGGATTAGAATCCCAATTAAAAAATAATCAACTAAGTCATCCCGAACGATTTAATATCAGCAGGGTTGGAAAATGGCAAAAGGGAGAATTCTATTATTCCGGAGAAAAAATCGAAAATGTTTTTTGTGAAATTGAGAGACAATTTGATATAAAAATTATTACAAAAAATATTGGCAACAGGTATTATACAGGATATTTTAGTAATGAAAATCTTGAAGATGCATTAAATGTGGTTTGTTTACCTATGAATCTAAAATATTCATTTAAAGATACATCAACAATAATAATTAAAAAAAGAAAATAATGTTAAACTTAAATTTAAAAATTATGAAAACTAAATTTTTTGCAATTATTCTATCTGTCCTCTTTTTTGCAGTAGCCTGTGAAAAAGATGATACATCTAATTCGAAAATTTCTGATGAATTTTTGGAGTTGTCAGAGCTAAATATGAAGCTTCAGAATATCAGGAATTTAAATCTTAACAGCACTCATGAATTTGGTGCTATGGCAATGAATTATAATGGAATGAAAAAGAAAGCATGTAAAGATGATTCAACAAATTATGATGATTCTACTTATTGGGATGATTGGGAAACTTGTGCTGAATATACATATTATACCGATGATGAAGGATATGAAGTAATGGTTATGGATTACGGCGAAGAAGGTTGCATTGAGTGGGGCGAATTAATAAAAGGTAAAATAATCTGGAAATGGAAAATGGATGAAAATGGTTGGGCGTACGAAGATATTTTTGAAAACTATTCTGCCTGGGGAATGACTATAAACGGTTATTACAAAGGCGAAAGTCAATGGACAGGTAGTTGGGATTGGGACAATTTCGAAGATTCTACATACTTCTACGACTGGTTTAGTGAAGATTATGAAGAAATATCTACCAACGAGGAAGATATGACCATTACTTTCGAAGATGGCGAAGTAATAACTTATATCTCTAATTTTAAATCTAAGTTTACTTTTGATTCTTATACAATGCTCGAAGGTAGCTTTAGCTATGAAAGCTCACTTGGCGATACTTATACATGGGATATTATTGAGCCTGTAGTAAGCGACTTTAATTGCATGTATTGGATTCCTGTTAGTGGAATTGAAGAAGGAACATACAACGAAGATACTTATATAATTGATTATGGTGACGGTACTTGCGATAACAAATATACAATTACAGTAAATGGTGTTACTGAAGAAATTGAAGTTGATTATGATGATATTTGGATTTGTGATGATGAAGAGCCGTCAGATTCAACCAATTATGGTGGGTAACCTTAAGTTGCTAAAATAAGCAATTAGATTTTGGTTAGTAAGCCGGGGCAAATTTGCCCCGGCTTTTTTACAGTTTAAGATTATCTTTTATAACAATAAAACCTTCAATAGCTTTATTACAAAAATATTTCAATTATTAATGTTTTTGTTTAATTTTAAATTTGCAAACCCTAAGAACTGTTCTAATACTAAATGGAAAAATTGAATTATGTATATCGTTGGTTTAAAATAATAAGCATTCCTGTAATAGGCATTATTATGCCACTTTTCTTTTATGATGCAGGCGATTATAAAAGGCTTATAATGTGGATGATTATTTCTATTGTTCTCACATTTGTTTTTTGGGAAGTTGGACAGCGAGTATCCCATATTATTAATAAAAAATTTCCAATAGATTCATTACCAGCTAAGCATCTAATCGTAATGTTAATCTTTTTTTCTGTACTTGCTTTTTTCGCAATATTATTTGTCTTCTTAGTTAATATTATATTTGGAAATATAACTTCGGACTATTGGGCAGAAATGAAAGGGATACACATAGTTATCATTCTTTGTACCTTTTTTATTACAGCACTTCATGAAAGTATTTTCCTGTTTTATAAATGGAAAAATTCACTATTTATAACTGAAAAACTTGAAAAGGAAAATGTCATTGCTCATTATGAAGCTTTGAAAAATCAGGTAAACCCCCATTTTTTATTCAATAGTTTAGGTATTTTATCCTCTCTTATCCAAACAAATCCTAAAAATGCATTAGAATATATTGATCAGTTTTCAAAAACTTACAGATATATTCTGGATGTTTCAAATAAAGATACTGTTAGTATAAAAGAAGAAATGGGGTTTATAAATTCGTATATTTACTTACATAAAATACGTTTTGGTGATAATTTACAATTCAAATCTGAAATAAATAGCAATCATCTGAACAAGTTTATTTTACCACTCTCTTTGCAAATTCCGGTTGAAAATGCAATTAAACATAATGAAATTTCCGATAAGCATCCCTTAAAGATTTTAATCTTTGAAGAAAATAATTATGTCGTAATAAAAAATAATTTAAATTTAAAATATAGAAGAAAGTCTCCTAAATCAATTGGTTTAAGGAATTTAGCAGATCGATATAAATTCATTTCAAATATTCAACCAAAATTTTATAAACAGGATAATAATTTTATAGCTGAAATACCTATTATTTCAGGAGATTAATAAATGTTAGCCATGAAAATTGTAATCATTGAAGATGAAAAAATATTAGCTGATAAACTAGAACAATACATCTTAGAAATCGATGAATCAATAGAAGTTTTAGCAAAGATTGGAACAGTAAGAGATGCGGTTGATTGGTTAGCAAAAAATTTGGTTGATTTAATATTCCTTGATATTCAACTTGCAGATGGTTTGAGTTTTGATATTTTTGAACAAGTTCAAATAAAAACTCCTGTTATTTTCACTACTGCCTATGATCAATATGCTATAAAAGCCTTTAAAAATAATGGTATTGATTATTTATTAAAACCAATAAATATTAAGGAGTTAAAAGAAAGCATTGATAAATTCAAAGAACTATATCAACATAAAGAAATTAATAATCCTGATTTCCTTTCTTTAATTGAAGTTTTTAAAGACAAATCAGAATCCTACAAAAAACGATTTGCAATAAATGTAGGATCAAAAATCAAGATTATTAATATAGACGATATTGCGTACTTCTATTCGACAAACAAAGCAGTTTTTTTAAGAACTATTAATAATAAGGATTATGATGTTGATTATTCACTAAATAAATTGGAAAATATTCTTGACCCTGAAATTTTTTTCAGAATTAACCGAAAATACATAATTCGTATTCAATCTATTGATAAATTAATCACTTTATCGAAGAGTAGATTATTAGTAAAATTAAACCCTCCTGTTGCTGAAGATATAGTAATTACCTATCAACGGTCCAGTGCTTTAAAAAAATGGCTAAACAGGTAAAAAATTAATAATATTAAACATTTTTCACATTCCGGTTTACAATTTAGATTAAACCCGCCTACCTACAGGCAAGTGTATGGAATTACTTAAAGTTCATTTTCTCCTGATTTTCCAACTTCGTCATCTGATTTTCTCACTTCAGCATTTTATTTTTTTATCGCTTCCCTGACGAATCTACATTCGCTGTAGAACTAAATTGTTGATGTATGAAAAAAATATTAATACTATTTGTTTTAATAACTATTGCCAGCATCACATGTAATGCTCAAACAACTATTACCGGGAAGATTATTACCAAAAAAGGGGAACCTGTAATGTTTGCAAATATTGCAATAAAAGGCAGTTTTGATGGAACATCTTCGAATTTAGACGGAGAATTTAGCTTTATTACTTCTAAAAATGGTGAGCAAATAATTATGGTTTCATGTATTGGTTATCAGGCTATAGAAAAGGCGATATTATTAAATGAGCCAATTGTTCAACTTGATATCATATTAAAACCTTCAGTTAGTGAAATTGATGCTGTTTATATAACTGCAGGAGCCTTTGAGGCAAGTGAAGAAAAAAGGACTGTGAATATGAAATCGACAGATATTGGAACTACTGCCGGAGCGTTGGGTAATATTATTGGAGCTATTGAAACATTGCCTGGCACTCAAACTGTTGGAGAATCCAATGGTTTGTTTGTGCGAGGTGGTTCTGGTAGTGAATCTAAAATCATTATTGACGAAATGGTAGTACTGAATCCATATTACAGTCCTGTTCCTGATATTAAGCAAAGAGGAAGATTTGATCCATTTATGTTTTCAGGAATGATATTCAGTTCAGGTGGATACTCCGCTCTTTATGGGCAGGCATTATCTTCAACGCTTATTTTAAAAAGTAAAGGTCTCGCTGATTCTACAAATACTGGCGGAGGAATACATTTGTATGGTACAAATGTTTTTCACACTCATCGATGGGAAAATACATCATTATATACGGGGATTAGTTACAATAATTTTCAACCTTATCATTATTTATTTAATATCGATAAATACAATAAATCAACTGAAAACACCTGTGGAAAAATCATTTTCAGGCAAAAAATATCAGATAACGGGCTATTTAAATTTTACTCTAATATCTCGAAAACAGAGCTTGGAGTTGATTTTGAGGAAATCTCTAACCCGGATGAAAAATATTCTTTTTCTCTTGAAAATAAGAATTTATATATTAATTCTTCATATAGGGAATTTTTTAAAGACGAAAAATGGTCACTATTTGTTGGTTTTTCATATTCAAAGGATAAGGATAATGCGTATCTGGATACCATTAATATGTCAGAAGATGAAGAAATGATGCAGTCAAAAATTATGGTGACAAATAATTCATTATCCGATGTAACAATTAAGGCAGGTGGTGAAATCCAAAGTTTTGATGTATCTGGTAAAATGGATAATTCAGAAGGTGTAATAGAAGATCTCTTCTGTGCCGGTTTTTTTGAAGTTGACTGGATTATATCTCAAAAATTAGCAACAAGAACTGGTGTTAGATACGAATATTCTGATTACTTATTAAAATGGAATATTGCACCACGTTTATCAATAGCATATAAAGTAGCTTCTAATAGCCAGATTTCTTTTGCTTTTGGAAAGTTTTATCAGACTCCTGAAAAAGATTTTCTGTATTATAGTGATAATAAGTATGATTATGAAAATGCAGATCATTATATTCTAAATTATCAGTGGATGAAGAATAAAAGAATATTTCGGATTGAACTATATGATAAAGAATATAATGATCTGATAAAAGATATCCCTGATGTACAAAATACTTACAATAATAGCGGTACGGGCTATGCCAGGGGTATTGATATATTTTGGAGAGATGAAAAAACTATCCCTCTTGCCGATTTCTGGATTTCATATTCATATCTTGATACAAAAAGAGATTACAGAGACTTTCCTAAGGAAGCAGTTCCGGATTTTGCTGCAAAACATAATCTATCATTTGTTTATAAACATTGGGTTGGATTAATTAATTCCATGGTTGGGTTTAGTTATTCCTACTCTTCAGGAAGACCATATTACGATCCAAATCGTCCGGAAAATGAATTTCATACAGATTATACAAAAGAGTACCACAATTTAGATATTAATATTAGTAAGATTACTAAATTATTTAACAGACGAACCGTTATTTACTCTTCGTAAAGAAATGTTTTAGGGAATGAACATATTTTTGGATATCATTATTTGCCAGACGGAAACAGTCGTATTCCTATAAGTCCGGTCTCAAAACGATCATTCTTTATTGGATTATTTATATCAACCTATTAATCAATATAAAAACTATGAAACAGTATATGTTAATTATTTTAATTTCGGTATTTTCATTAAGCTTATTAGCTCAAAATAGCAGTTATATAAAAGCAATGAAAAACGCTATAACTATGATGGATACTTCCTCTTCAATTGAGTATCTTCAATTTGCAGCAAATGATTTTGAAAGGATAGGCAATTCAGTAAAAGATGAATGGCTTCCATATTATTATTGTGCTTATTGCTATGTTCAGATAAATTATTTAATCAAAACAGATAAGAAAAGAGATCTTTATGTTGATAAAGCTGTGGAATTTAATAATAAAGCTGATAATATAAGCCCGGATAATTCTGAAATATATGTTATGAAAGGCTTTATTCTTCAAGCTCGTATGAATATTGAACCTATGACAAGAGGAATGAGGTATAATTCGCAATGCATTTCAATATTTAAAAATGCACAGGAATTAGATCCTGAAAATCCCAGGAGTTATCTCTGGCATGCTGTTCAACTATTTAATATGCCAACGTTTATGGGTGGTGGTACCGAAAAAGCTTTTCCATTGTTAAATAAAGCTTTAGAAAAGTATGAGATTTTTCAACCGAAAAGTGAAATTCACCCAAACTGGGGGCTAAATTATGCAAAAAAGATGTTTGTAAAATATAGTAAATAGCCTAAATTATTAGTTAGTAAGCCGGGACAAATTTGTCCCGGTTTTTTCGTTGATAAAAACTCCCTTTCTAATATTAAAATCTTCCCGAACATTGATTTGATTTTTATATCGCTAATTCAGGTTATAATATTGTTATCAGGAAAGTAAATGAAGTTTGTTTCTGATGCATATAGTGTAAAAAATCATGTTCGCTTCATAATTAATGATTTTATTGTTATGCAACTTAAGAGAAGAAAATATGGAATTAATAGAGAATACAATAAATCAATTTAATTCTATTTCACTTAAAGAAATGGATAATGTAAAGCTTATGAATCGGGTTGATACAAAATTTGTGTGTTCTGTTGAGCAATTGCCAGCTATACTGAATAATATTTCTGATAAGTATAAAGTTCTGGAAATTAATGAACAAAGAATAATGCATTACCGAACAAAGTATTATGATACTCCTGATTTTAAAATGTTTATTGCTCATCAGAATGGAAAATTAAACAGATATAAAGTACGTGAACGTAAGTATATAATTTCAGGTATAAACTTTTTTGAGATTAAATATAAAAACAACAAAAGACGTACATTAAAATCAAGAATTGTTAAGTCAGATAATTACTTAGATTTTAGTAATAAGGAAATTGATTTTTTGAATTGTAAATCACCATTCTCTTCAGATGAATTAGAGCTAAAACTATATAATACTTTTCGGAGAATTACTTTAACAAACCAGATTGAAAGGGTTACAATTGATTTTGGTATTAAATTTAGTAATGATAATGGAAGTAAAGGATATTTGCCTGCATTGGCCATTATTGAAGTTAAACAATCAAAATTTTCAATCAATTCCGATGTAGTGAAAGTTTTAAAAAAACATCAAATACGTCCATGTAGTTTTAGTAAATATTGCATAGGAACTACACTTGTTTATCCAAACTTGAAATCAAACAGATTCAAATCTAAAATATTATTAATCAATAAATTATATGCATAAAAAATAAAGATTATGGAAACATTAAATTCAATACTATCAATAATCCCGATAATGGATATAAATATATCAGAGTTGGAACTATTTAAAATAAAACTTGTTGATATTGAAGATTTTACAGAATTAATAATTCGTTTTGTTTTTAACCTGTTAGTGTGTTTATTTTTGGTAAGGGTATTATATTATTCAATAACCAAACGAAAAGATTATCTGTTTACTTATGTCCTTTTTAGTACCATTGTTTTCCTCCTTTGTTTTCTTTTGGAAAATGTAAAACTTGAGTTGGGTTTTGCACTGGGATTGTTTGCCATATTTGGAATTATAAGATATAGAACAACAACAATTCCGATTAAGGAAATGACTTACCTTTTTGTAGTAATTGGTGTATCGGTAATTAATGCTTTAGCAAATAAGAAAGTTAGCTATGCCGAATTATTATTCACAAATCTAATGATTGTTTTTATTGTTTGGGGATTAGAGCGAATCTGGTTATTGAAAAACGAAACGAGTAAAACAATTGTTTTTGAAAAAATTGACCTGGTTAAACCTGAAAATTATAGATTGATGTTAGAAGATTTAAAACAACGAACAGGGTTAAAAATTAACAGGGCAGAGGTTGGTAAAATTAATTTCTTGCGCGATACAGCCGAAGTTAAAATTTATTATTTCAATGGAACGAATAATAGCGAAGAATCAGAATTTTCTTTAGATCAGGACATAGTGTAAAGTAGAATTAAGAATCAATGTCGTTTAGTTTAGATACTATATAATTTGCTAACCTTTGTGCAATTCTTTGTGACTTGGCCCCGAAAGTTTTCGGGGTAGTGGCAAAATAATATAGCCACAAAGGCACTAAAACACTAAGAAACACAAAAAAAGAAGCTTAACTAAACGATTGAATTAAGAATTAAGAATAATATTTCTAACAGCTAAAGGCTAAAAGCTAAAAGCAAATTTTACTATGAAATATACAATCAAAAAAATTAGTACTGTCATAATTTTAATTACTTGCCTAACAATTAAAATAAACGCTCAGGAAACAAAAATTACTCAAGACCTGGAACAATGGACAAGTATAGGATTATCAAAAAAAATAAATAAGCACTGGAAGATAACATTGGAAGAAGAATTCAGATTTACTGAAGATATTTCAAAGCTTGATGTATTTTTTATTGGTTTAGGACTTGATTATAAATTTAATAAGCACTTTACAGTAGGAGCTAATTATCGTTTTTATCAAAATAAAAATAGTGATGGAATTTTACAAAATCAACATCGCTTAAGTGCCGATTTTCAATATAAATATAAAATTAGTCGATTTAAGGTTGCATATCGCTTGCGATTTCAAAATAAAGACGAAGATTTCTTTACTAATGAATCAGGTAATAATTTGTACAATCTGCGGAACCGGTTTTCGGTTGATTATAACATCAATAATTTTAAGCTTGACCCTTATTTTGACATAGAATTATTTCGAAGATTTGAAAACGGAGAAGATTCATATTTCAATAAAATTCGCTGGACATTAGGCATTGAATATTCAATAACTAAAAAAAGCGATATTGAATTATTCTACAGGATTGACAATGAGCTAAATCAGGATTATGCAAAAGACACTTACATAATTGGCTTGGGTTATAAATTTTCATTTTAAAATTAATTATTATGAGAACAAAATATTTAAAATCTATGAATTTATTTGTTGCAGTATTTGTTTCGATATTAATGCTAAGTAACTCATGTTATAAAGAAGAAATCATAGAGGATGTTATACCGGGAGAAGGCCTGGCTGACTGGACACCCGAAACTCATTCGTCAGAAGCATCGCCGGATTATAATGTAGTTTTTCCACAGGATAAAGTAAATAGAATCGATTTAGTTATTTCATCTGAGAATTGGAATACAATGTTACAGGATTTAACAGATAATATTGGAGAATTTGGCTCAAGTGGAGGAAACCCTCCGCCACCACCAATGTTTTCGGAATTTGGAAATTACAATTCACCACCGCCTCCTAATTTTATTACACCTGTATTCGTAACATGTTCATTCTTTTTTGAAGGGAAAGAGTGGTATAATGTGGGAGTAAGATTTAAGGGTAATTCAAGTCTTAACTTTACATGGCTGGCCGGAATTATGAAGTTAGCCCTGCGATTCGATTTTGATGAGTTTGAAGATGATTATCCGGCGATTAAAGATCAACGGTTTTATGGATTTCAAAAGTTATCATTCTCTAATAATTTTAAAGATCAATCATTTTTACATGAGAAAATAGCTGCGGATATTTTCAGAGATGCCGGATTAAAAGCTCCACGAACAGCTTATTACAGAGTATATATTAATTATGGCGCAGGTCCGATATATTTCGGTTTATATACTGCCGTAGAAATTGTTGAGGATACTATGCTCGACAATCAGTTTGGAAGCAGTACAGGTAATTGTTATAAGCCTGAAGGCATAGGAGGAACATTTGCTTACGGTACATTTAATACAACTGATTTAGAGAAAAAAACGAATGAAGATTTAGCAGATTGGAGCGATCTTGAGCAATTGTATAACACCTTACATTCTTCAAACAGGATAACTGATACTGAACAATGGAAAACAGATTTAGAGTCAATTCTTGATGTTGATCATTTTATGAAATGGCTCGCGACTAATACAGTAATCCAAAATTGGGATACCTATGGTACAATAGGCCATAATTACTATTTATACAATAATCCTTATACCAATAAAATAGTTTGGATTCCGTGGGATAATAACGAAGCCTTAACTTCCGGGGAAAGGGAAACTATTTCACTATCTATGATTGAGGTTACAAGTGAATGGCCATTAATTCGGTATCTAATGGATCAGCTGGAATACGAAGAAATTTATGAAACTTATTTACAGTCAGTAATTGATGATGCCTTTGAACCATCAAAAATGAAAGAATTGTATCAGTATTATCATGATTTAATTTATGATTATGCTATTGGAGCAGATGGTGAACAACTGGGTTATACTTTTTTGAGATCATCTTCAGAATTTACAGATGCTTTAACCGAACAAATGAATCATGTTGATGATCGTTACAATGCTGTGGTAAATCATCTATCGAAATAAATGATTTAATTTTAATAAATTAAATGAATAATATTTGTCATGTACTAAGAGATAAGCCATTAATTAAGAAATGACTTATCTTTATAACAAACTAAAAAAACTTTAAATTAAGGATGGAATTTAAAACATCTCAGAAAGTACCGGAAACAGCTATTTATCTTATAATTTGGCTGGTGATTTTTATAATACCTGTTTTGGTTACAACTTCTAATACCGGAAGGTTTGATAAACAAGTAATTATTGGTTGGGTCAGAATGACACCATTTGTTGCTATTTTTATTATAAATACTGTATGGTTGATTCCAGAGTTTCTTTTTAAAGGAAAAACAGGTACATACCTGATCGCAGTTGTAGTTTTAAGTTTGTTATTTGTTTTAGTTTGGGATTACGTTTTTCCAATGTTTCAGGAACTGATTAAAGGCAATCAGCAACCACAGTTTGATTTACAACGACCAGGTATTGACGGACAAAGGCTTCCTTTGCCAAATCAACGGCCACATATTGACAGGCCATGGCCTCCAATGCCTGATCAACAACCACCAATTCCAAGAGAACGACTCACAGGACCAAATCAGCGAATTCCTGAGCAAGTAATTCATATATTAAGAATTTTTAATCAGGTAATTATTGCCTGGTTGGTTGTTGGATTTAATGTAGCTATAAAAGTTACCAATAAGTGGTTTAAAGACGAACAGAAAAAACGTGAATTGGAAAAAGAGCATTTAAAATCGGAGTTAGCTTTTTTACAAAATCAGGTTAGTCCACACTTTTTTATGAATACCTTGAATAATATTCATGCTCAAATCGATATTGATACTAAAGATGCTCAAAGTTCAATTGTTACCCTTTCGAAAATGATGCGTTATTTGCTTTATGAATCGGAGAGGGGAGATACAACATTAAAAAAAGAAATTGAATTTTTAAAAAGTTATGTTGAACTTATGAAGCTGAGAGTTCACGAAGAGGTTAATATTAATTTGAAAATAACTGTAATTGATGAAGATATTAAACTGCAGCCGTTTTTGTTTATTTCATTTATAGAAAATGCATTCAAGCACGGAATAAGTTATAACGAAAAATCATTTATTAAAATTGAATTAAAGCAAAATATAGAATTTATTGAATTTAGTTGTGTAAATAGTTTATCAGTGCAAAATAAGATTACAAATCCATACTCGGGTGTAGGTTTAGAGAATATTAAAAAACGTCTTAATTTATTATATAACAATGAATATCAACTTATAATTGATGAATTGGATTCTGAGTTTAAAGTTTTATTAAAAATTCCGACACATGAGGATTAAATGCATAGCCATAGATGATGAGCCATTAGCTTTAAAGCAAATTTCGGGATACATTGAAAAAACACCTTTTCTGGAATTAGTGGCTTCATGTAAAAGTGCCTTTGAAGCTATGAATATACTTTCTGAAAATGACGTTGATTTGATGTTTGTTGATATTCAAATGCCAGATCTTACCGGAATTGATTTTGTAAAATCATTAAATGAAAAACAGAAAATAATATTTACTACAGCTTACCAGGAATATGCACTGGAAGGATTTAAAGTGGATGCTCTTGATTATGTTTTAAAACCTTTTGGTTACGAAGAGTTTTTAAAAGCGGCGAATAAAGCAAAATCGCACTTTGAGCTGGTGGAAAAAGCATCTGTTAGTGTTGAAGCTAAAGATGATTACCTTTTTATTAAATCAGAGTATAAAATAAGGCGGATTAATCTGGATGAGATTTTATATATAGAAGGATTACGCGAGTATGTAAAAATTGTTATTAAAGATGAAAAACCGGTTTTAAGTTTAATGAGTTTAAAATCATTGGAAGAAAAATTGCCTTCAGAACGTTTTATGAGAGTTCATCGTTCATTTATTGTTAACCTGGGCGAAATACAAACCATTGAACGAAGTCGTATAATTTTTGGAAAAACATACATACCTGTGAGTGATCAATATAAAGATAAGTTTCAGGAATTCCTTGCTAAAAGATTTATTTAAAATTTCTGTAAATTTTGTAAACATTTTCTAACTTTTACGTATATAGGAAATACTTAGACATAAAATCGTATTTCTATGAATACATTAAAAATAGAAGCAACAACTTTTACTCCCGAAATTAATTTTGATATTGAAAACAATACCTTAAGTTTCTTAAAAGTATCAAAGCCAGCCAATGCAATCGAATTTTACAAACCGGTTTTTGAATTCCTGGATCATTTTGAAAAGTCAAAGGTAAAATCTAAAGTTATTAATGAATTGGTCATTGATTTTAAATTCGATTATTTTAATACCGCTACTGCAAAAATTCTTTATGAATTATTAAAGAATTTTTTCAGTAGCGGTTTTAAAATAATCGAATACCGCTACTGCAAAAATTCTTTATGAATTATTAAAGAA
>JAUVUS010000223.1 GCA_030600865.1 Bacteroidales bacterium
ATTTAGAAGATATTCCTTTACCCGGTTCTTTAGGTCGTGCCTGTTATGCTCCTTGCGAAGGCGAATGTACAAGAAACGAAACCGATGGCTCTGTTAATATTCGTAGAATAAAAAGATTTTTTTCTGATTATTATTACAATAAATATCCTGAACCTCTAACAAATTCAATTGAAAACCTGTCTGCCGACAGGCAAGATAAATCAGGTAAAAAAGTTGCAATTATTGGTTCCGGGCCATCAGGATTAACTGCAGCATATCATTTGGCTAAAGAAGGACATACAGTTAAGATTTTTGAAGCGGATAATGAATTGGGTGGAATGTTAAAATCAACTATTCCTTCATTCAGATTACCCAAAGATATTGTTGACAGAGATATCAAAAACATTACATCTCTTGGAGTTGAGTATGAACTTAATAACAGAATTGATAAGCTGGGAGATTTAAAATCCAAAGGATATGATGCCATATATGTTTCAGTTGGTACTCACGAAACATTAAAATTTAATTGTAGTGGGAAAACTCTGGAAGGTGTGTTATGTTGCCTTACTTTTTTAAAGAATGTAAATTACGGAGACAAACCTGATTTAACCGGTAAAACAGTTATGGTATGTGGAGGCGGAAATGTAGCAATGGATTCTGCACGAACTGCATTACGTTTAAATGCAAAAAAGGTCGTAGTTGCTTACCGTAGAGAGCGTGATCAAATGCCTGCTGCAGATATCGAAATTAAAGAAGCTGAAGAAGAAGGTGTTGAATTTCAGTTCCTGAAAAATCCCGTTGAATTTATTGGAGAGAATAACCAATTAACAGCCGTTAAATGTATAAATATGAAGCTCGGCGAACCTGATGAGAGTGGCAGGAGAAGACCAATTCCAATCGAGGGATCTGAGCATATTGTAAAAACTGATATTATAATTGTATCCATTGGATTATTACCATCTTCTTCTCCTTTTAAAGATGATTTAGATCTTAACAAAAATGGAACAATTGATGTAAATCCTGAAACATTACAAACATCTGAACCATATATATTCGCTGGAGGTGATGTTGTTACCGGAGCATCATCTATTATTGAAGCAGCTGGTCAGGGCAAACGAGCGGCTTTCTTTATTGATAAATATTTAAATAAAGAAGATCTTTCTGAATTTGAATTTGATCATCGGCTTCCTCCGGCCAGTAAAGAACAAGTGCTTGCAAGAATTGAGAATCAGAAATCAATAATGCCTGTAATAGCATACGAAAGGCCTGCTAAAGAGAGAATAAAAGATTGTAATGAAATTGAATCGACTTATACAGAAGAAGAAGCACTCCTTAGTGCTTCAAGGTGCTTAAATTGTGGGAATTGCAGGGAATGCCACCAATGTGTAGAGGCATGTCCTGCTGATGCAATTGATTTCAATCAGAGAGAAAAAGAATTATCTCTCAAGGTTAAATCAGTAATTCTGGCACCGGGATTTAAATTATTTCCTCCTGAAAATATTTTCGAATATGGTTATAATAAATACAAGAATGTAATACATTCCATGGAGATGGATCGGCTCCTTGCCCCTACAAGACCTTTCCATGATATATTAAGACCGTTGGATGGAAAAAAACCGGATAATATTGCCTACGTATTGTGTGTAGGATCCAGAAATTGTTCAGAGAATAATTGTGTTTGTTCACAAATATGCTGTATGTATTCGATTAAGCAAGGTCAGTTATTAATGGGAGCATTACCTTTAGCCGATATCACTATTTATTATATTGATATCAGAGCTTTCGGAAAAGGTTTTGAAGAATTTTACCAACAAGGAAAAGCAATGGGAGTTGAGTTTATAAAAGGAACAATAGCAAATATTACAGAAAAAGAAAATGGGAATCTTATTTTACGACATGAAAATATTGAAACTGGCGATATTGATGAAGCTGAACATGACCTTGTAGTTTTATCGGTAGGAATTCTTCCTAATTCAGAAATGACTTCATTATTCAAAAATGAAACATTAGAAGTAGATGAGTATAATTATATAAAACAGGTAGATGAAATGATAAATCCTGCAAAAACAAGTATTGAAGGAGTTTTTGTTGCCGGATCAGCATCCTGGCCAATGGATATTCCCGACTCAATACTTTCTGCAGGTGCAGCATCAGCAGAATCAGCCAGTTATATAAATAAGATAAAATCTTAATCAGATGAAAACTAAAATTGGAGTATATATCTGTCAGTGTGGTGGTAACATATCGGATTATGTTGATGTGGATAAAGTTAGAGAAGCCGTAAAAAACGAACCGGGTGTTGCTTTGGCTAAACATATGATGTTTACCTGTGCTGATTCCAGCCAAAAAGAAATGATAGATGATATTAAGGAAAACAATCTAGATGCTTTGGTTGTTGCATCATGTTCTCCTAAACTACACTTATATACATTTAGAAATGTAGCTGAGAGGGCAGGAATAAATCAATATAATTATATACAGGTTAATTTAAGAGAACAATGCTCCTGGGCTCATACCGACAAACCAAAAGATGCTACTCTAAAAGGAATTGGACTTGTAAGAGCAGGAATAGCCAAAGTAAGGTTATCAGAAGCATTGGAAAAAATAACAATATCATCCTATAATGTCGTTACCATTATTGGTGCGGGAGTATCCGGAATGAGAGCTGCAATTGAACTTGCAGATATGGGAACTGATGTTTACCTGATTGAAAAAGATCATTTTGTTGGTGGACGACCAACTCAGATGGAGGAATTATTTCAGAGCAAGCAAACAGGAAAAGAAATCATTGAAAGATTATTCACCGAAATTAAAAAAAGAGAGAAAATAAAGCTTTTTACAGGGGCAGAACTGGAATCTTTAACCGGGAATATAGGAAATTTTCATGCTAAAGTGAAAATTAAACCACGGTATATCATTCCGGGTTATGATAAGAAAAAGCTTAAAGAATGTATAGAAAAATGTACTGATGAAGTTACTGACGAATTTAACTTTGGATTGATTAAGAGAAAGGCTATTTATAAAAATTATGACAAAGCATTGCCTGATATTCCTGTGATAGATAAAGATTCATTTAATCCGGATGATGAATTTCTTGAAACATATAAAGATTGCATTGACCTTAATCAGAAAGAAAAAATTCTGAATCTTAAATCAGGAGCAATTCTCTTATGTACAGGTTTTGATTTGTATGAACCCAACAAAGGTGAATATGGATATGAAAATTTTGAAGATGTAATTACACTTCATCAGTTAAAAAGAATTATCGAACTAAACGACAATGAAAAATTAATATACAATAGTAAAGAAATTAAAAGAATCGTATTTATTTATTGTGTAGGAAGCAGACAAACTAAAGGAGAAAATAAATATTGTTCGCGTTTTTGTTGTACTGCTGCAATTCATAGTTCTATTATTATTAAAAAGGAATATAAAGATATTAGATGTTGCCATATATACAGGGACATGAGAACCTACGGTAAACAGGAAATATTATATAATGAAGCAAGAGATCAAAAAGATATGTTCTTTAAATTTAATGAAGAAGAACCTCCAATTATCGAAAAAGAAGGCGATAATACAATTGTTAAAATAAAAGATGTGCTACTCGAAGGACAAGAAATTGAGCTTATACCGGATTTGGTTGTCCTTGTTACCGGGATGGTTCCAAGAAAAGATACTCCGGCACTTGCAAATATTGTAAAAGCGCCAATTGGACTGGATAAATTTTTTAACGAGGTACATCCAAAATTAAGACCTGTAGAAACTGTTATCGATGGTGTCTTTATTGCCGGTTCATGTCAGGGTCCTAAGAATATTACCGAATCAATAAATTCTTCTCTCGCAGCATCGGCAAAAATTCATTCAATAATAAGTAGTGGAGAAATAAAACTTGAACCAATAATTGCAACAATTAACAAAGATACCTGCGAATGGTGCGGAAAATGTATTGAAGTTTGTGATTATGATGCAATAACAAAAACTGAATATAATGGTAAATCAATCGCTACTGTCAATATAGCACTTTGTAAAGGTGGCGGCATGTGTTTGCCGGTTTGCCCGGTTGATGCTATTGAAATTACAGGTTATTCCAACCTGGAAATAGAATCCATGATTGATGCTATAAATAAGGAAATAAAAATAGAATCTACGGAAGAAGTAACTCCGGTTGATGAATCTGAACATAAAATGAAGGAAATGCCGGAAATCTGGAATAAAATCTTAGAATCGCTTAAACAAGAACAAAAATCTATTCCACAGATTGCTGAAGATACAAATCTTTCATCGCCTGTTATTACATATCATATAATGACTATGGTAAAATACGGATATATAAATCCAACAGAAATGGACGAAATGGATGAATTTTATTTTTATGAATTAAAAAAATAGCATACTTATAATTTTATAAATGATTTATTAAAAATAATCGGAGGATTTTATAATGTCACTCAGGATAAATTTCGAAGTAATTAATAAGATTGAAGCTTTAGGTTCCAAAGGCATGGAGAAATGCTACAACTGCGGTAATTGCATTGGAATTTGTCCGATGGAACTGGATATTTTACCACGTAAAATTTTCAGATATGCATTATTAGGAATACATAATAAAATTGTTGAAGAAAAAGAAATGATTTTTTCTTGTTTATTATGCAAACGTTGCGAAGAAAGTTGCCCAAGTGATGTTCCTATTGCAGAAAATATCAGAATATTAAGATATTATATAAATCGTGAAGAGTTTAAAATTTAACAGGAGAAACTATTATGCCACTGCCAATTAAAGATGTATTAGGAATATTAGTAGATAATCTCAGAATAAGAAATAGTGTTTTGCCAATATCTAAAAAAACCGCTACACGATGGGCAAAAAAATGTAATATCCCTAAAGGTGGAGATACTGTTATTTATACCGGTTTAATGTATCAGATCGTTCCTTCGATTACTGCATTAGTGAAAACCCTTGAAAAGATGGAAGGTTCTTTTCTGCTTAAATTTATTTCGCTTGGCAGATTTACTAATAAATTCATTAATATATCTAAATTTTTTGGGCGAATTGACAAAAAAGAGGCAAAACAACACAATAATACTCTTTGCATTATTGCTAATCTTTTGAAAAAAGCAGATGTCGATTTTGGTTATTTGTATGAAGATGATTTGTATGTAGGAGCTCTAGCCTATGATTTAGGAGCTGATGATATATTTAATAAACACATTGAAAAGGTATATGAGGTATTTAAAAAAAATAATGTAAAAA
>JAUVUS010000354.1 GCA_030600865.1 Bacteroidales bacterium
CTTTACTTCTCTCACAATAGAAGGTACCGGTGCTGAAGACATTGTTGAAATTCCCGGGGGTGTTGCCGTTATTGCAAAGAGTTACTGGAAAGCTGAAAAAGTGCTCCAGTCGCTTGAGATCGAGTTTGACAATCCGGAAGGGATGGAGGAGTTGAGCAGTGAAGATATCTCCGAACAGCTTACGCAGGACCTCACTAAGCCCGGCGAGCAGGCAAGTTTGATTGGAGATCCTGAAGCTGCTATGGAGACGGCATCCATAAAGGTTGATGCTACCTATGAGGTACCCTTCCTCGCTCACGGTACCATGGAGCCTATGACCTGCACTGCGAAGGTGACCTCTGAAAGCTGTGAGATCTGGGTCCCCACTCAGGCGGCTCAGATGGCACAATCTGCGGCAAGAACAGCCACCGGCCTTGACCGTTCCTCAATCACCGTGAATACCACCTGCTTGGGAGGGGGGTTTGGCCGCAAGGTCGGAACTGATTATGTTACGCAGGCAGCGTTAGCTGCTCAAAAGGTGGGAAAACCGGTAAAAGTGATCTGGTCGCGGGAAGAGGATGTCCGTCATGATTACTACAGACCGGTTTTCAAAGCAGAGCTTAAAGGTGTTTATTTGCTCCAAAAATAATATCAAATAGGGCGATTAGCAATTTTTTGTTCTAATAGTTTTTATTATCCTTGCATTTAATCGAATCTAATTTTATGGTACTCTCGCGAATTTAATGGGTAATGATAAAATGATTGAATGATAAAATGATTGAATAAGGTAATGATATAAGCTAAAAATGTATTGTACAGAAAATAACATTTAATCATTTACGCATTTAATCATTTTCACTAAAATAGCAGTATATCTAATTTTATAACACAATGTCTCCATACCTAGTAATATTTATAATCGCAGCATATTTTCTTGTACTTATCATAATTTCTTATTTTACAAGCAGGAATGCCGATAACGAAGCTTTTTTCCTGGGAAACCGAAAATCACCCTGGTATATAGTTGCATTTGGAATGATAAGCGCTTCTCTTTCGGGAGTTACATTTATTTCTGTTCCGGGCTGGGTTGTCGACAGTAATTTTTCCTATATGCAAATGGTATTGGGATATTTAGTTGGATATGCAATTATCGCTAATGTTTTAATGCCAATGTATTATCGTTTAAATTTAACATCAATATACACATACCTTGGCCAGCGATTTGGAAAGTTTTCTTACAAAACAGGATCATCCTTTTTTTTATTATCAAGAGTGATTGGGGCATCGTTCAGGTTGTTTCTGGTAGCAAATGTATTGCAAATAGCAGTTTTTAATACTTTAAATATTCCGTTTTGGATAACAGTTGTTATAACTATTTTATTGATTTGGCTTTATACTTTTAAAGGAGGTATTAAGACTATTATCTGGACCGATAGTTTGCAAACTATATTTATGCTGGTTGCTGTTGCTGTTACGATTATATTAATAAGTAAACAGTTAAATTTAGATTTCAAGGGCGTGTTTGACACGGTTATAGACAGCAAACATTCAAAGCTGTTTTATTTTAACGATTTTAAAAGTGTAAATTTTTTCTTCAAACAATTTTTTGCAGGAGCATTTATAGCAATTGTAATGACAGGCTTAGATCAGGATATGATGCAGAAAAATTTAAGCTGTAAAAATATTCGCGAGGCAAAAAAGAATATGTTCTGGTTTAGTATTACACTGGTTCCGGTAAATTTAATGTTTATGTCTTTAGGAGTTCTGTTGGTTGTATTCGCTCATAAAAATGGAATTATCGTTCCGGAAAGAACAGATGACCTTTTTCCGATTATTGCAACACAAGGTTATCTAAGCCCGGTTGTTTCAATATTTTTTATTATTGGCTTGGTTGCTGCTGCGTATAGTAGTGCTGATTCAGCTTTAACAGCATTAACTACATCTTTTACGGTTGATATTTTAAATCCGAAGAACAAAACAGAAAAAGAATTAAAAGCTATCAGAAAAAAAGTGCATGTAGGGGTATCTGTAGTATTGGTAATTGTTATATTGATATTTAATGCCATAAATAACGAAAGTGTTATAAGCGCAATATTCAAAGTAGCAGGATATACCTATGGCCCGCTTCTAGGAATGTATGCTTTTGGTTTGTTTACTAATTATAAGACAAGAGATAAATTAGTTCCTTTTGTGGCAATAGTTTCTCCAATTATATGTTTTATTTTAAGCTATTATTCAAAAGATTTTTTAAACGGATATAAGTTGGGATTCGAATTACTTATCTTAAATGGTTTAATTACTTTCCTTGGATTATATTTAATTAGAATCCGAGTTAAGTAATCTTATTTTTAGCATTATATTTGCAGACCCTTTATTCAAAATTTATTAACCTTATTATTGAATTATGCAAAAAATGATATTCCTATTCATTTTAATAGGTGTTCTCTATTTTAATTTATCAAATGCTCAAAGTTTAATTGTTTCTGCAAAAGGAGGATTTGCCTATGCTTCCGGATCATTGGATTCTGAAATTGGAGGTATGATTACCGGATCAATAGAAAATAAATTTAACAAATTCTTTTCTTTAGGGGTGAATGGCAAATTTGGAGGAGTAAATTATAAAGACGAAGAAACTTTTTGGAATAGTAATATTCTTATTCAGGAAAATAAGTTAGAAATTATAAATACTGCTTATGCTGTTAACATTTTTTCGAAACTTTCATTTGTCAATACAGATGACATCATACTTTCTTTGGTTCCTGAAGTTGGGTTTTACTGGATGGTATCTGATCCAACAATATACTTTATTGATAAATCTATTGCAGAAGTTACTCACAAAAGCTATGATTCAAGAATAGTAAAAGAGCTTAGTTGCGGATTGCATTTAGAAGGTCAGTATTATTTAACGGATAAATTAAATGTGTTGGCAAGTGTTGGTTGGAACAATTATAATATTGGGGAATCGTTAAATAATATTGATTTGGAAGGTGATTGGGATTCTGCATTAGATGAAGAATCATTTTTTCTTTATTTTGAAGTTGGGATTACTTATCTATTATTTGGTAAAAATTATCTTGAATAAAGAAATGCTCCAAATTATCAGGAGCATTTCTTAGTGTTACTTTTTTATTTCTTATCATGCTGATATATTTCAGCTATAATATGTTTGTATTTTTCATGAACAAAATTCCTTTTTAGTTTTTGGGTAGGCGATAATTCTCCGGATTCAGGACTCCATTCTTCACAAACAAGTCTGAATCGTTTAATTTTTTCATGTTCGCCAAGTGATGCATTATGTTTATTTACTTCTTTCTGATATCGGGCTATAACTTCAGGCGTAGTAACTAAATGTTTATTATCACGATATTGAATTTTATGAATAGAGCACCAGTCATGTAAAAATTTAAAATTCGGCGATAATAAAGCACTAGCAAATTTTTCATTTTCTCCTATAACCATTAACTGTTCAATAAAGAATGATTCTTTAAATTTGTTCTCAATTACCTGAGGATCAATATATTTTCCCGCAGAGGTTTTAAACATTTCTTTTTTGCGATCAGTGATTTTCAGAAAGCCTTCTTAGTCCAAATGCCCAATACCTCCGGTATGAAAGACCGTCATCACCCCCGTCGCCAGGATCAACATATTCTCCGGTGAAAAGGGGTCAATTCGAGGTGGAACCTCTTTGAGCAGATAGTTATAGCCAATCCCTCGACCACCCAGGTAGGTGCGGTAGAAAGTTTC
>JAUVUS010000453.1 GCA_030600865.1 Bacteroidales bacterium
CCTAACGGGACTCAGATTCCTTTAGATGAACTGGCCGACATTAATTATGCTTTTGGACCAGCAAAAATTTCCCGGGAAAATACACGACGGAGGGTTGTTGTGAGTGTTAACGTTCGTAATCGCGATCTGGAATCGGTTGTTAAGGATATTCAGGCAAAAATTGATAACAATATTGTATTAGAATCTGGAAACTACATTACATACGGTGGTCAATTTGAGAATCTTAAAAATGCTACTCAAAGATTAAAACTTGCTGTTCCAATTGCTCTTTTGCTTATTTTTATTTTTCTGCATTTTGCTTTTAAATCCTTTAAAGATGCTGCTCTTATTTTCACTGCAGTTCCATTATCTGCTGTTGGCGGTGTTTTCTTTTTATGGATAAGAGGAATGCCGTTTAGTGTATCAGCAGGAATTGGCTTTATTGCTTTATTTGGTGTAGCTGTATTAAACGGGATTGTTCTTATTGAGTATTTAAAAGAACTTAAAGAAAGCGGAATGAAAGATATGCGGGAACTAATTCTCAAAGCTTCACGTGAACGACTACGTCCTGTAATGTTAACAGCCTCTGCTGCTGCTCTAGGATTTCTACCTATGGCTATTTCTACTTCTTCGGGAGCAGAAGTGCAACGTCCATTGGCAACCGTTGTTATTGGAGGACTTGTTACATCAACCTTGTTAACTATGATTTTGCTACCTCTTCTTTATAAAATTTTCAATTCGCCAAAACCTCCAAAAATAAAAAAGATCCCAAGTACAGTAAAATCAATTATTCTGTTAATTGCTTTTAGCGGATCGTTAACAGTATTTGCCCAAAATTTTGAAAACGAACCACAAAAAATCACTATTGAACAAGCTGTTGAATACACCAAACAAAATAATCCTGTTCTTCAAAATACTCTACTTAATATAGAGTCGGCAAAAAAACAAAAACAGGGAATATTAAATTTTGATCCAACAGAATTTTCTTATCAAAAAGGACAAATTAATTCTGATTTTATTGATCATTCTTTTGAAATTAATCAAAATTTTGGATCTTTTTTAACACATTACCAAACAGGAAAGTTAGTAAATCAAAATATTTCCCTGAGCGAAAAAGAATATATAATCGTAGAAAAAGAGATTATTGCTCAGACAAAAATTGCATTTTACAAATGGATTTACCTGATTAACCGGTTTAAAATAAAACAGGAACAAGTTGGTTTATACAAAGAGTTTGTTAGAATTACACAGCTCAAATACGAATTGGGAGAATCGAATTTACTGGAACAAACTCTTGCAGAAACAGAATATGCCGCCAGTAAAAACAGCTTGCTAAAAATCACCGAAGAATTAATAATTGCCGAAAACAAATTAAAACAACTAATGAATACCGATGGTGATTTTATTCCAGAATCAGATTCTTTAGTTATTTATCAATTACCTGCAGGGACTGATCCTTCAGCAAGATTTAGTTCGTCTGTTATGTTGAACTACTACGAAAATCTTTACGCTATTGAAAATGTAAAATATAATATTGAAAGGTCGCGTTATTTTCCTGAATTATCGGCCGGGTATTTTAACCAACAAATCGATCAGGTCGGTGGGTTTACTGGCTGGAGCATTGGATTAAAAATGCCGATTTGGTTTTTACCACAAAATGCAAAAGTGCAAGAGGCTAAAATCGGGAAAGAAAAAGCAATAAATATATTTGAATATCAGAAATTTAACCTTGAAAAAGAAATCGAAAACCTGGTTATTCATTTAGATCAAATACAAAACGACTTGATTTATTACCATGAAAATGCTTTAAAAAAAGCTACACTTTTAACCAATACAGCACAAATTCAGTTCGAAAAAGAAGAAATTGAATATTTAGAGTTTTTGCAAAGCATTAAGGCTGCACAGGAAATCAAACTGGGATATTCAGAAACATTATATAATTACAACATAACAGCTATTAAACTTGAATTTTATATTAAATAAAATATTATGAAAAATTTACTTTATATAATACCCTTGGCTTTTCTTATATCTTGTTCTGGCAAAAAGACCGACAATACTGAAAATGAAGAATTGCAAGAAACTCAAGCCAGCATAGAATCAGTCGAGTTTTCAAAAGAACAAATTGATTTGGCAGGAATTAAAACAGGCAAACTTGAAAAGAAGATCATTTCAGAAACTATTGAGTGTTCAGGAATAATTGAAGTCCCTCCACAAAATATTGCAGCAGTTTCTCCGATAATTAATGGGTTTATCAAAAATCTGAATTATTATCCGGGCGACTATGTTGAAGAAGGTATTGTGTTGGGCACTTTAAATCATCCTGATTTTATTAATCTGCAGCAACAATATATCGAATCAAAAAGCCAGGTTGATTTTTACAAGGAAGAATATAAACGACAAGGAGAGCTGACGGTTGAAAATGCAGCATCAATTAAAAAAATGCAAAAAGCAAAAGCTGATTACCTAACTTATGAGGCTAATTACAAATCGTTAAAAGCTCAATTGGAATTACTTGGTGTAAATACTTCGGAAATAGAAAAAGGAGAGTTTGTAAAAGATTTTAAAATAACAGCACCTATTAGCGGAACTATTTCACAACTTAATGCTAATAAAGGAAAATTTGTTAGCTCAGAAGATTTTATTTATGAAATAATAAATGCATCGGTATTAAATATCAAATTAAATGTTTTCGAAAAAGATATTTCGAAAGTA
>JAUVUS010000249.1 GCA_030600865.1 Bacteroidales bacterium
AACTGGGTAATATAAAACGGCCCTCCAACCAAATCCAGCTCATCTCTTTTTCTTAATTCTTCGGTTACTGTTAGTATATCAATAGGCTGAAGTTCCTGCGATAAGTCTAAAACTGCTTTAAATATTTTCTGGTGAGCATCTTTATAAAAACTCTCCGCACGAATTATATCCATGACAGCAATAATTGCATCTTTTTCGAGCATTATTGCGCCTAATACAGCTTCTTCAAGATCCAATGCCTGAGGAGGTAATTTACCATAATCAAGTGCTTGATCAACGTTTATTTTTTTCGAAAAGTTTTTTGTATTGCCTGCCATTTTTTATCTCAATTTTTGGGAAATCAAAGGTAAGAATACAATCATCAAATTGAATATTATTTCTTATTTTCTGTGGGTTTTTTATCAACCTTAGTTATTAACAATTGTTAATTAGTTTTTTAAAAAAACAGTCAATTAATGATTGCGGAAATACTTTTTGCGATTCCAAACAAATCTTAGTTTAATAGCATTAAACTTACATACATCAATACACTTTCCGCAAAGTATGCATTCCGAATTAGTTATTAATCCTTTGTTATTCTCAATATAATCTAACATTGGCAATCTTACAAGACAATCCTTCTCACATTTACCACAACGAGTACACTTATCTTTATCAATAACCGGAATTAACCTCGAATAATTCGCTCCTGCAGCACAAAGAGCTCCCATAAAACAAAGATTTTTACATACCCATCTGCGTTCAAGCAGTAACCCAAATATCAAAGCTGCTCCTATATCAATCATCCAAACCTTTTGGTAATGGAAATCAAAATTTGGCTTTAAATACAAAAGGTTAATTTCAAAATTATGAGTAAGGTTTTGCTCTTTATTTAAAAAGTAAAATAAGATTGCTGTCATAAAAAAAGGAACAATAATTAAAAACCGCACCCATATTTTTGGTTTTTTCCATTTCATTTTTATAATTGAATGTTGGCTTGCGAAATCTGAAGCTGTACCCATAAAACAAAACCAACCGCAACCAATTCTACCAAACAATGGCGAAATAAGAATAAAGATCCCCCAAATAATTACTACCGCAGTAATTACACCCCAATATATAGAATGCCAGATAAATCCAATACCAACTAATTGAAACAAAACTGGTGTTAATAACAAAAAAATTAATCTTGAAATAAAGTTAAAAGAATATAAAGATTTCATTTTGATATATTTATGTTAATATATGATTGGGAATAAATTTACAAAAGCTAATACAGAGCAATTAAACACATCTACAAGTAAATGTGAAAAATAAGGCAAAACAAGACTTCTGCTTTTTTTATAAATAAAAGACCAAGCCAATCCCATAATAAAAACAGATATTATCAACTCTTTTGTTAACATTGGTTTGGAAAAAACTCCCCACATAGCCGGGTGTGAAAGGGTAAACAAGACTGAAGAAATCAACGCTTTTATACCAAAGCGAATATCTTCGCCTTTTTCAAGCATATATCCTCTCCAGAACAATTCTTCAAAAAATGGATTTATTAAAGCAACTAATAACCACGACACGATTAAAAATGTTGTTGTAAATAATTTATATGAAATTAAAAAAATTGGAAGCGGAATTATGCCAACGAGTAAAGCAAGAAGAATTAAATACCAACGAAAATTCCTCATTTTAAAATATTCTTTTATTCTTTTTCCCGATTTTTTCGAATCTCTATACACGATTATGCTAATTCCACTCCAATAAACTATTACAAGCGCAATCCAACTCATTGAGCCTATTAATGAATTAAATATAAGAGATATTAAAAACCCTATTAGGATTAAGATTATTGGTGGTATTAAATACTTAATATATTTTTTCATACTTCTCAATATTTAGGAATTAATACCATTTCCAAATTATCTTTCAGCTCAAACTTACGTTCTTCAATTGATGGTGTTCCAAAATGAGATGAGGCATTATTAGAAAATCCATATCCTTCATTTGGAATACCCATCCAGTTAGTGTCAAGCTGATCATTAGAATTCTCATCATGAAAATATCTAATTGTGTAGAATCCTGTAATTAAACTATCAATTTCAATTACAGATTGTTGCTGCAAAATACCAACAACTTTTCCAATATTAATTTCACCATTGGATGAAGTTAGTTGAAGTACAACCTCTCCCTTATTGCTCTTTAAATTTTTAATTTCAATACGAATTAAGTGATAATTGTTTTGTGAAAATAGATAAGCTGAATTTAATAATAGAATTAATGTGGTTAGAGTAATAACTTTAGATTTCATAAAAAAGATTTTATAAGTTTTATTTTTTTATCTCTTCAAATCTATTTTATAAAATATTCTATTTCAAAAATTTGTGATAAACGGGAAGAAGATGTGATAAACGGGAAACTATAATTCTAATTATGAGTGATTCTGCTTAATAATTCTTTTGAAATATCCCTTGAAACGGGAACTGGAAAACTAAACTCATCAACAATAAAGTTATATCCTTTTGCATTCCCCGTAACCCTTTTTACTTTATCAAGATTAATAATATATGATTTGTGGCACCTCAATATTCGATCGGAACATCTTAAACAATCTTCTATATTCTTTAATGTATTTCTTAAAATTACTTTTTGGGGATTTGATTGTTCAAGGTAATATACCTGGCAATAATTACCTTCGGCTTTAATGTATATTAAATCTTGTTCCAAAAGATTGACTTTTTCATCTAATCTTATCATTCTAACATTATTATTTCTATAATTTGATTTTGTTAAATTTGCATTTGCTTTTTCTGCTCTTGAATCATATTTCTTATACAATCTTCTTTCAAGCCACAAATTAAAAATAACAGTAGGAATTATACTAATTATAAAGGTTCGATGCACTACTGCAAATAAAAAAGGAAGTAAAGAAGTTCTATTATTAGGATTATCGTATTTAAACGAGAATAATGCATTAAAAACACCAATAGAAACAACTAAAATAATTCCATAAACAATACTCTTTCCAGTATTCCATCTTTCAGAATTAAAGTAACCAGGAAGAATAATTGGTAAAATATAACTATAAAAAAACAAGACTAAGAAGGTAATGATTCCATAAGCAAAAGCCTTTAATATCTGTATATATGAACTTTCACCGTCAGGAGAATACTCGAAAGAAATTAGAAACAATGTAATAAAAATTCCAAAAACAATTGAAATTACTAGTTTTTGTTTTGTTGATTCAAAAAACAACATTGGTCTCAGGAACCATGATTTTATATTATCAAATAATTTCATCCTAAATATTTTGCATGAAAATAATGATTTCTTATTAAAAAACATTGGTGATTTGGAGTTTAAACAAAAATTAAAATACATTCAACTTTTATTTATACTTTTATCGAAAATTACATGCTGAATGATCAATTTCCCAAATGCCAAAATAAATATTGGCTTAAATATTACTGAAAAAAGGCCTGATGGATTTCATAATATCGAAACCATTTTCTATCCGATTGGCTTATCGGATATTTTAGAAATTAACATTTCTGACGATAAGATTAACTTTGATAATACCGGTTTAACGGTCGAAGATAAAAGGCTGGAAACTAATCTTTGTTACAAAGCTTACCAGATACTAAATAATGATTTTTCAATTGACCCGATAAATATTCATTTACATAAAATAATTCCATTTGGTGCTGGCTTGGGTGGAGGTTCTTCCGATGCTTCGTTTACATTAAAAGCAATCAATTCGATTATGAATCTTGCCTTAGATGATAATACACTTATTGAATATTCAGAAAAGATTGGAAGTGACTGCCCGTTTTTTATAATAAACAAACCATCATTTGCTTCAAAAAAAGGCAATATATTAAAACCAATCGACCTGAGTTTAAAGGGATATTTTCTGGTAATAGTTTGTCCCGGAATTCATGTTAATACTGCTAAAGCCTATTCGAAAATATCTCCTAAAAAGCCTGAAATAAGTTTATCTGAGTTAATTAAACAACCCGTAGAAAAATGGAAAGAAACAATAAAGAATGATTTTGAAGATTCTATTTTTAATGATCACCCTGAAATTGAAAAAATAAAATCAAAGCTTTATAATTTAGGTGCAATTTATTCGTTGATGTCTGGTAGCGGATCTGCCGTTTTTGGAATTTTTAACAAAAAAATTGATATAAAAAATAGTTTTAATAAATATTTTACCTGGACAGAAGTATTATAAAAAAACATCCGAAACAAATTGTTCCGGATGCTTAATTATGGATTATTTCAATTCGATCATTAAATGTCTTTTCGGCACCTTCTCATTTTCGGTAACATATATTTTCTTAACCGTTCCATCAATTGGAAAATAAAGTTTATTCTTCATTTTCATTGCCTCAAGAACCATCATTAAATCTCCTTCTTTAACTTTTTGGCCCTCTTCAACATAAACTTTTATAACAGTTCCGGGGATTTGAGATAATATTTTTTTAAAATTCGGTTCTTCCCATTTTTCCCTGTTCTTAAATTTTTCTGTTAAAAGAGTTTTATACTTAACGTCATTAACAACTAAAGTTTTAAAGCGAACTTTAGATTCTTCCTCGCCTGCCGGACGAGCAGGCTCTTCTTTTGGAGCTGAGGCTTTTGTACTTGTTTTTGATTTTGTTGCCATAAGCTTAGTTTTTAAAATGGAGGAATTCCATGTTTTTTAATTGGTTTCCTGTCTACTTTATCTTGCGAAACTTCTATTGCATGCAACAATATTTTTCGCGTTTCCTCGGGTTCAATAACAGAATCAACATAACCTTTCGCTGCTGCCACATAAGGTTACAGAATCAACATAACCTTTCGCTGCTGCCACATAAGGATTAGCAAATTTCTCTTTGTATTCCTTAATTTTTTGCTTACGCATTTTCTCAGGATCTTCGGCGCCCATTATTTCTTTTCTAAAAATAA
>JAUVUS010000295.1 GCA_030600865.1 Bacteroidales bacterium
ACTAGTTTCGTATTTACTATAATCAATTTTCTCTTGAATGAAACCTTCCATATTATCGGTAAGGTTTGGTGTTAATTTTTCCATAATAACTTAATTTTTTGTGTCAAGCTATTTCAGGATATTACAGAGTGTGTCAAACTCTTTTCGATGTATGCTGAATGACTTTCGAACTATGTCAAATGCTTTTCGAAGTATGTCAGATGATGATCGTTTATTGCTCATATCTGACTTTGTTAGTATAAAAAACCAAAAAGCCATAAAGGGATTTTATTACCATAACCGTATTCTATTTCATCGGCTGCAATAAAAAATTCTTTGTAATTGTTTTTTCTAATTTGTTTATATCCTTTATTTTTTCCGCCAACTTCAAATAACAGCTTGTTATCGATTAAAAAATCTCCTTGTTTGGGAATGTTTACTGAATGATTATTATTTAACTGGTTAGCAAAAAACGTTTCGCGTGCGTTCCCAATATCTACTAATCCGGGATGAATAGCATATGCTAAATTTGAATTTTCGAGGAAGATTTTATCTGGTTTTTGGAGACGGGAAATTCCTGATGAGTCCCGGTAAAAAATATTTATAATTCGGGCATCGCTTAAATTATTCAAATAGGTAATTAGAGTATTTCGGTTAATAATGATCCGTTCGCTTAATTTACTTATGTTAGGTATAAATGGAGCTGATTCCGCTATAATTATTAGAAGTTGCTTTAATTTACTTGTATAGGCAATATCTATTCCTCGTATTAAGGGAAGTTCAATTTGGATAATCATATTAATAATTTCTTCTATACGCATATGATATAATTCAGGAACTTCCTTAAAAAACGGATAATATCCTTCTTTTAAATAGTTTGAAAAGTATTGTAATGGTTTAACATGTTTTAATATGTCTTTGGATATATCTAAGTGATTTTTAATAATATCTGAAACGCTTAATGACTGGAAATCAGTATTAAGTGTGAAATTTAAATATTCGCGAAAAGACAAGCCCTGCATACTATAAACTATAGCACGACGGCTTAAATCTACTCTTGCATTTAAAATTTCTAATAATGAAGAACCTGTAAATACAATTTTAAGATCAGGATGATCATCATAAATGTTTTTTAATTCAACAGACCAGTTTTTATATTTATGTACTTCATCAAGAAAAAGATATTTTCCCCCACGTTTAACAAAATCATCCGTCATATCAACGAGAGAGTTATTCGAAAACCATATATTATCTAAACTCACATAAAGCACTTGACTATTAAGCTCAAGGTTCTTTTTAATATATTGCAATAATATTGTTGTTTTACCAACACCTCGTGCTCCTTTTATTCCTATTAAACGTGCATCCCAATTGATGTTATAATATATACTGCGAATAAAATCGAGTGAAATATAGTTTAGCTTTTTATAAAATTTCTCAAATAATTTTTCCATTATGTATATTGTATTAAGCAAAAGTAATTAAAAATTGCTTATAGTAGATAACAATTCGGCATTTTTCTTTTTGAATAGCGTTCATTATTTACTAGTATTTGCTTATTGTCTTTTACCACTAAGCTTTTCTTTTTACCAGAAGGTACTTCACAATATTCTTCGTGTTCTGCCACAAAAGTTCCCTTACCCATGGAGTAGGTTTATCTGTCCAGCGTTGAGGATGAAATGTAAACATTATTTGATTAAATGCAAAAACAGGCGTAAAGGGGTATTGATTTAATGTTATTTTCGAAACCGAAATTTTTGGAAGAAATTCTGATAGAATAAACCGGTTTGTATTTTGATATAAATTGTTGCAAACTCTTAGAACGCACATTTTCAGATGATTTTACTTCTATAGGAATTATTTCTCCATTTTTGTTTTGAATTATGAAATCAACCTCCGCCTTGCCCTCCGATTCCCAATAATTTGGAATATATTCGTTTGTTGACAATGCAGCAGCTACATAGTTTTCGGCAAGTACTCCTTTTATATTGTCAAACCCTTGCACCTCCGATAATATTGCGTTTGCCGAAATACCAAATTTCGATAGCAGTAAACCTGTATCTGCCATATAAATTTTAAATGAATTATTATCTGTATAAACCGATAAGGGGAATTTGCCTTCTGTAACTTTAGGACTAAACACAATAACTCCTGAGGTTCGAAGCCATTCTATTGACACTTGATATACATTTGATCTTGCACCGGATTTTATGTGTTTATATTGAAATTTTCGATTTTCCTTTGCCAACTGAGCAGGTATGCTATTGAAAACCCCCATTATACGAACAGTTTCCATAGGGTTTGCATATTTTGCCATATCGGCAATATAGGCATCGTTGATGTTTTTTTGAATGGCTGTAATAAAATCGAAATCATTTGTTTCTATATATTCTTTAACTACTTGTGGCATTCCTCCTGTACAAAGGTAAGTTTTATATAAATTCATAAAATGTTGATGTAGCGAACACTCCGAATTATTATTGAAACACTCACGAATAATTTCTACACCATTTTTTTGTTGTATTGCCCACAAAAACTCTTCGAAATCCATTGGATGAAGGGTTTGCATTTCAACTTTTCCAACAGGGAATGAAAATTTTTCGCGGTTTATCGCCACCCCAAGTAAGCTTTCGGCTGCGATAATGTGATATTGAGATGTTTGTTCTGCAAAATATTTTAATGATGTAAGTGCTCTTTCGGTAGTTTGAATTTCATCAAAAAAAATCAGACTATCGTTTTCCAAAATTGTTTTCCCCGATAGCACCGAAAGTTCTTTCAATATACGATTTGGAGATAAATCTTTTTCAAATATTTTGTTTAACAGGCTGTTACTTTCAAAATTGAAGTATAATACATTTTTATAATACTGTTTTCCAAATTTCAGAATGGAATGTGTTTTGCCTACCTGCCTTGCCCCATGAACAATTAACGGGAATCTTCTGACAGAATTTTTCCAATTCAATAAGGTATTTTCAATTTTACGCTCCACTTAATGTTGTTTTGCTACACTTTTACGTTCTTATTAATGTAAAATTAATACATTTAAATGAATTTTGCAAGAATTTATCGATGAGGGAGATGCTTCTTTTCCCTTTTACACTTCCTACTGCCAAAGGCAGTCAAGCCGGCGGTCAAGCCCTCCTACTGCCAAAGGCAGTCAAGCCATGCCAAAGGCAGGCAAGCTTTTATCTTTTTTCTTTTGTATATATTAATTCACTGCTGAATCTGGTTATGATATCATCATACATATTTTTTCGTTGTTCGGGTAAATAGTCATGTACAACACGGTTTCTTACATCACGCATTTCGAACCATACCGGCATTTCTGAAATAAGTTCCCACTTTTCCATCTTTAATAATAAATCCCTGAAGTTATCAGAAATAATAGCTTCTTTAAGTTTTTCGTATGTTTTAAAAAACTGAATACTAACTTCAACTGCCCTGACAAAGCGATCACATAGTGCGTCAAAAGGTTCAAGTTCGATAGCAGAATAATTAGCAGACGGATCGAATTGTTTGACACGGGAAAGAGATGCTTCCACAAGAATAACGGAAGATTCTACTCTTTCTTTATTTTGCTTTGCCAGTATTTGTAAATTATTTGTCATTGATATTTTATTTTATTTATTGAATTAACAAAAGCATGTTGTTCTTTTGTCATTTTATCGGGATTTATAACGATTACATCCAATTTTTCTTCACATTTTGAAAAGAAACGTTGTTTTATTTTTAAAGATAGTTCATAACCCGGAATAGCTGAAAAAATCAGTAAATCAATATCGCCTCCCTTTTTTGTATTGTCAACACGCGAGCCAAATATAAAAACATCATCATTGATTCCGTCCAGGGCAAATTTTAAAGCATCTATTTCATCAGGGTATAAACGCATGATTTTATTTGTGATTTCTTGCTTTAAAGTTATGAATTTATTTTAAAATGGTTTATTGGTATAAAATAGTGAATAGTTTGGTAATTGGTATTTATTCACTTCGGTCTCCGATGAATCGGAGCAGGCTATGAGAAGAGTTCTTCGTGTTCTGTAAAACGCAGTCCCCACAGTGCAAAACCTTGCCCCACTGTGCGGAATGATGCCCCCACGATGCAAAACAAGCTCCCCACTGTGCTGAAGAAGCTTCTAACTGCGCTGAATGAGTTTCTAACTATGCTGAATAAACTTCAATGTGTGTCAAACTCTTTTCGAAGTGTGTCAAATGACCTTCTAACTGTGTCGGATGACCTTCGAAGTATGTCAAATGAGTTTCTAACTATGCTGAATGAACTCCCCACTGTAATTCCCTAAAATAGCTTGACAGATTTTTACTTAATTTGGATAGTAATAATGTATTTTTTTACAATTACTATTTTACAAACATATTTATTTTTTACTACTATTACTAA
>JAUVUS010000179.1 GCA_030600865.1 Bacteroidales bacterium
CTGGTCACTCGGATGGGATGGTTCGATTTTATGATGAAAATACCATAATGGTAAATGATTTCGATGAAAGTCCATCATGGATGGAAAGATTTAATCGATCAATTCGTAAAACAGGTTTAAATATCATACAATTTCCATATCAACCATCAGAAGAAAAAAAAGATGGTGAATTCTCTGCACATGGATGTTATATAAACTTTGCTCAAATCGGTAAACTAATAATCTTTCCACAATTTGGCAAGGAGTTCTCAAGAACCGATAAAATTGCTTTACAAAGGATGGAGAAGCTATATCCCGCACCTAATTACATAATTGAAACAATTAATGCAGATTCAATTGCTTGGCATGGGGGCGTTTTAAACTGCTGTACATGGAATATTTCAAGACCTATTATTGAAAATGCAATTGATAAGATTTTGCCCATATATAAAAATAATGATTTGGTCTTAGTGATCCATGTAGATGATTATAAAGGGAAACCCATAGATGATACTGTTTGTATTAAATTATCTCTAAAGGATGCAAAATATCTTGAGCCATGGAGCTTGGCAAAACATTTAAAATTTGGGGATGGTTACTATGATGTTAATCCAGAAGATGAAATTATAGAAATAAGAAATGTAATAAGTTCAAACTTTGCCGAAGAAGATATTTCTGATATTTACAGCAAACTGATGAATCCATCAACAGATGTTATATCAGAGTTGGTTTCAATTCCAGACAGATTAAGAAAAATCATAAAATAAGAGATTCAATTCTTCAGGATTAAAATTAAATAGCATCTGGAATAGATAAGTAGTGAAACCATTATATAAATCATACAGAAGTTTTTAGTTATGTATTACTTTCTAACCTTCTGTTAAACGGGGGTAATTCACCAAATTTTTGACAATATTCATTAAGTAAATTACTTTCTAATTGCTCAGGATTTTCTGTAAGAGTGACTTTTATGCAGGCATCTTCGAGCGGAAATTTATCCAATATAGATTTCATGTTAATTCTATTCCCACCATCATGAATATTTTCAGTAGAATTAAGAGAATTTACGAATTTTCCGATTCTATTGTTATAAGGTAAGATTACACCCTTACCAATGTATAAAATTCCGCCTTCATCATCCTTTACCAATCTTCCTATCGGTCTATTCGCTTTTAATTCGTAAACTCCACTTTGAGGATTCTTTTCATTTAACATTTCTTTTCTCCATTTTTCAAATTTCGCATAGAAATCCTGATGTTTTGCGGGGAAGGTTTTAGTTATCATTTTTGATTTTTATTATGGCACAACGATTAGTGGTAAGGGTTGTGCCGCATTAATATTTGCTTGTATTTACCAATAAAGGTACAAATTTTTATTAATATCTCAATTTACCAAAAGGAATGCGGTATTTATGACCGCCTGTAGCAACTGGTGTTATAATTCGATAGTCTTCAAATTAATAATTTAGCTCAAATTTGGGGAACTTGCTTTATCTTTGAATTGTCAGTAAAGTTTACAGTAATAAAATCAACGGAGGTTATTTGGTATATTTCCTTAAAACTATTTCTTCTTTATTTAACTTACCAGATTTATCATATGATAAACCATAAAACTTAACATCAGGATACTTATCTACAAGTTGTACCCAAATCATACGAAGCAGGCGGGATTTATTTATTTCTTCCTGAAAATTCGGATTGTTGAATTGAGGTATAAACATATACACTGATTTCAAAATATTTTTCAACATATTAAAAGTTTGCGATTTTGGAGATAAAAGGCGTATTTCATCTTCGTATTCCCAGCACACACGTTTTATACAAGAACAATTAAGGATAAATTCTTGCATCCATTTTTTTCTGAATTCAGTACTAAGAGAAAAATTGCATATTTTATTAATTGACCATTCTGGATGTTTATTACCAAGTTCAATTAACATGTTTTTGAATATAATATCTCTATTTATCACACGAGGCTTATTGGAGTATTCTACTTTACTAATTATAAGATGTAGTTCTTCTACTAATTTTTGATCCCACTCTAATTCAAAACACATTCCTTCACTTTTGCAATAATGCGACCACATTGCCTGATTATCATATGTTGTTGATGCAGAAAAAATACCTAATTCCTTTATTTGTTTAATGAAATTCTTATTTTCCATAGTTACCATTTCTATAAATGTTGGAGATGGCTTTATAGAATTAGTGGTGGATTCGCCTCTTTTAATTTTAATGATATTTAATGCTTCATTTACGGCACTCAAGAAAGTTGAAGCATTAGTTTCCATCACAAACTCTCCTTCGAGTTTATCGTTATTTATATGAAATTGTGATGGCTTAGCAAAAAATACATTGCCTTCAAGTAAGTCTAAGAGAGCAGCTTCACGAGTACGATATTTGTAATTTATCAAAAGATTATTCATAGTATTAACGGTTTTCCCTTTCAAATCATCTTTGTTTTTATCTTTTCTTTTATCAATGAACTAAATTATTCTTAATTACACTACGTAACCCTTTCGGGTTTACCGCATTAATACACTTGCTGCTAACGTTTTTAATAAACTGCCTTTTAATACAGTTTATTTGTTGTGTGCAGGTTTTTTATATTCAATCAAATAGTACGAAAATCCGTCTATCTCTTTCTTAGAATCAGGATTAACAAAGTAATCCTCTTTTAATTTTTCAATTCCTTTGGTCCTATGTTTCTCCAAATTCTCAAACCAATTTAAATCATCGACAACAGTTCCTTCAAGTAAAGAATTCTCAAAGTTTACATTTTCATAATGGCAAACTGAAAAATTTGCCTTCCTTAAATCTGCTTTTTTAAAGTTTGTATTCAATAAATTTGTGTCCGTAAAATGTGCTCCTTTACAGTTTGAATTTGATAAATCCGTATTCTCTAAATGTGCAGATGTAAAATAAACTTTTTGCAATTTTGAGGCAGTTAATCTCGCATTTTTCAAATTACTCCGTACAAAGGACCCTTTCTTAATATTCGTTAATACTATAACTGAATCTGTCAAATCGTAATCCGAAAGATTTGCTCTTTTTAGATAGGCATTTGATAGAAAAAATCGTCGCTGACCCAAATTATAAAGTCGTTTTACTTTCGCAAGTATTTTTACTTTTGCTTCTTCACTTTTCCACCCGATTAAGTCTTCAATTTCTTCATTGTATCTTGAACGATTGTCTCTTCTATTTCTCAAAAAATCAAATATTGTTATTAAAATACCAAATACGAATAAATCAAATATCAATCCATGAGCTTCGACTAAAATATCATGCCTGCTAAAATCAGGATCAAACTTATCAAGCAGAATAATTCCCAATAGGCTGAGTATTGAAAGTGATGTAAAAAAGATTATCCCACTATATTTCGGTAGTTCATATTTAAACCAGTATTTTAATCTCAAATTCTTCATTTATGGTGAATTAGATACAGGATGTAAACTTGCAACAACGTTAAGTATATGAAAAGTAGGCGTTTGTGTACTTCATCACTATCAAGTTACACAAATGTTGAAGCTGGCTACAACCCTTGAATTTACTACTATCTCGCCTATTTTTCATATACATTGTTGTGTGCCGTATTACCCAAATTTTTTATCCAATTGTATTAAATAATATAAGCCATTTGATTTAATTTCCTTTCGCTTGAGCACATAATCATAGGCTGTTGTGATACTAATTATTCCAAGACTTAATAAGGTTGCGATATGTACAGGTATAGCTCCCAAAAGGCTTCCAATCAAAGGGGTATAAGACTTAGGGTCTTGAAATTCTTTCAATAACTTTTTGGGTATGCTTAAATTGGACATTTCTATCTTTCTTTTTAAGTCATCTAATTTTGGATTAAGCTTATGTTTAACAATATCTGAAGCTTTTGATTGTATCTCAGCTGGGGTATAGTTTTCCAATAGATTAAATTGAAAAGTCATAAGCTCATTTCTAAAGTCCATTAATTCAGATTTTGCCTTTTCCTTTGCCTCCAAAACTTCATCAAAAGGAAAAGCAGATATGTTTGGTACTGCTAAGTTAATAGTATTTAAAGCAAGACTTGGATTAATATCCTCTTGGCTTAATGAATGTTGTAGTTCTTTAAATTTGGAATCTTTAGAATAATGCCAAAGAAATTTATTCAATGAATTACTTCCTGTTAGACAGGTTTCTCCTTTAGAAATATGCAAAAACAAAGAACTCAAAAGAGATGAATAATACTTATATATAAAATCTAAATTAACAATATGATTCTTTTTTATTGGACCGATAAATTCTTCATGTACTTTTTTTACCTCATCTGAAAACGCAATTATCGAATTTATTTGTCTCCCCGATTTATCTTTTATTACATCTATTTCTATCTCCTCAAATAGAATATTTCTGTTTTTTGAAAGAATAGAATGAACTCTTGATTCAACATTATCCCAAAGTTCATCTTCCCTTTTATTGTCCTCAGAAATTATTTCAACATGCTTTTCGTTAGTCAACAACTCAATATGCTTTAGATAATTATCAGTAACAAAGTTTGTTACCCCAGTTACTATAACCATATCACCTGATTCCACTCTCTGTTTATTTTTAACATCAGACTTAACTTGGATCAATACATTATTAATGATTTCAACTTTATCAAAGAAAAGGATTGCTGTTTTTAATTCATCGATGTTTTTATCTGTGCAATTTGAGATGTATTTTGTACTAAGCATGTCGGTTTGTTTTTATTGAGACTAACGTCAAATTATATTACTGATTATCTGTGCTTTATATTTTACTCGAATTTATCAATTTTTATCGAATTTCCCCCATCCCTACTTTGGCGTTAGCTTGAGAAATTAATCAAGTTCTCGTGATGTGGGGAATGGCACACAACGGTTCGCAAATATGGATAGGCTGGGCTTTTCGAGCCACCTACTTGTCAGACCGTTAATATGTTTATTTTGTGTATTTACTTTAAAATTAGCACTTTTCCCCAGCTTACCTATATTTGTTATGTGGTGTTAATTCCTTTTAAACAAACTTTTAAAAGTTAAATAAATAATAGCGATATCAATTAACAGAATTATAATTCCAATGATTAGATTAATTGACAATAGATATATTCCACTGATTGTTAATATACCACTGAGACACCCAATCCAAAAATATGGTAACTGATGCCTTTTAACTTTATTAATCTTATTTATACCAACAATTCTCCCATTAAGTATGATGTCCATGGTGAAATTATCGACTAATAACTTAAATAAAAAACTATCTTGTGAATTTAGTAAAGTTGGTTTAACTTCAATATCATTCTGAGTGTATACATGTGTTATATTTAAATCTACAGGGATTGTTTCTATAATTTCTGCTGACAACAATTTGGTTTTATCGTTTTTAAAACTAATTGTCAAATTCGTATTAAAGTCATTAGATTGAATCGGGATTGTTCCATTATTTTTGATTTTGAGAATTATCAGATATAAATCCTTTACATGTTTGTTTTTATATAATATTTCTAAATCAGATGAAAATTTATCATTAATTGTAACAATGGGATTATTGCTTAATATTTCATACGATAAACTCTTTTTTTTCCTTTGTTTATAAAATAGGACAATTGATACTATTATTGCAATTAATGCTGCAATCACTCCAATAAATTGCCATATTGTATCTCTCAAAAATTCTATCATAGTTTTCTATTTTAATACCACATAACTTGTTTATAAACGAAGTAAACTTTCGTTTTAACGACTTATATAGAGTTTAGAAAACGAAGGTCTTATTCATATTATGTGAAGTGCCAATTTACCTTATTTTCTTAAATTATC
>JAUVUS010000073.1 GCA_030600865.1 Bacteroidales bacterium
CCTACGTAATCGGCAATTGCAATAGTTGCTGCTTTTGTTTGATTATAATCGCAAGGATTAATGACAATCATTCCGGGAAGCATTTTCATTAATCCAATATCTTCCATAATTTGGTGAGTAGCTCCATCTTCACCAAGCGTCAGCCCTGCATGTGAAGCGCATATTTTTACATTTTTACCTGAATATGCTACCGATTGCCTTATTTGATCGTAAACCCGCCCGGTAGCAAAATTTGCAAATGTTCCTGTAAAAGGGATTTTCCCACCAATGGTTAATCCTGCGGCTGTTCCAATCATATTTGCTTCGGCAATACCACATTGCAGGAATCTTTCGGGAAACTCATCAGCAAACTGATTCATTTTTAATGAGCCGATAAGATCAGCACATAAAGCAACTATGTTTTCGTTTTTTTTCCCAAGTTCATACAATCCGGCACCAAAACCTGATCGTGTATCTTTCTTGTCTTTATAATCGAATTTTTTCATGTTATATCTAATAAAGTACTATTTTTTTTGATGATCCTGATTTTATCGTAAATCTTTTATTAATTGTATATATTGCTTGTTTTATATTTTTAGGTCTGTACACAACCCTGTAATTTCCCGGTTGCATAATGATATTTTGATGTAATATTTTCTGATCAAGATTATAAACCCATTTTAAGGTATCTGCTGTTTCAATATAGATACTTCCATATCCACTCGAAGCAAGTGAAAAATTTGCTATACCAGGACGTGGTATCTCAATATTTGTAGTACCACTTTGTTCAATTTTTACATTTTCAACATAAACCCTGGGAATAGATAATATTTCCAAATCATATTCACCTACAAGGTATTTTTCTATTGTACTGTTTTTCTGAATATTTAAGGTTTTAGGTTTTTCATCCCGACGGACAATTATATCTAAATCCTTGTATTGATTACTTCCGGGACATGAAATATTCAAAAATCCTTGAGGAGCATTAACTCCGATCATATTATGTTTGCCTTCTGCCAGGATTATATTACTTTTTCTTACAGCAGGCAGAGTATGAACTACAAGATCGTATGTTACTAAAGGATCTATTATTAGTGTATCGGGATTGCCCATGTAATTAATCGTATGAACGAAGTTGTACTTAACTTTACCCGAAACATGATCAAAGAAAGTCATATTTACGTCTGTTTCAGTTGGCATACCGTTAATATCAAGCAAGTTAACCTGTGCTGTTGTTGAATTTAAAGCTCTGGAAATAACTATTCCTAAAACCTCTTGAAATTTTTCCTCGTCCGGTGTATTGTAGAAGTGTCCTACACATTCAAATGTTTTTTCGAAATTAGGATCTATGCCTATGCCAATTACAAAAGGTTTTAGAATAATCCCTTTTTTTTGTAGGTTCAGAGATGCCTGACATGGATCACCATCACATGCTTCAATTCCGTCAGTTATGAGTATTAATATGTTACGACAGTTTTTGCAGGGAGGAAAGTCATTCGCAGCTAACTCCAGAGAATTAGCAATAGGGGTTGTCCCTCTGGGTATAAGAGAACGAAGTTTCTGCCTGATTTCTCCGGCATTTCCGGGTTTAAAAGGAACTTCAAGTTTTGTATCGTTACAATCTTGTGGAGGAACCGGACTTTGATGGCCATATACTCTTAATGCCATTTGTATATTGTCCATTTGTTCTAGGCTATCAATAATATGAATTAAGTATTTTCTGGCAATGCTAATTTTTCTACCACTTTCCCATGTTCCATACATGCTTTGAGATGCATCGAATACGAATAAAATTCGAGAAGTGGTGGGTTCAGATTTACTTTTTTGAGCCTGCAAATAAATTGTGCTAAACACAAAAAATAAGATTGATATGTATTTGATTAATATTTTCAATTCTGATTAGTTTTCCATTGATTTTCTTCGTTCGTAATCTTCCTTTTTTATATGTCCAAGAATCATTAATTCGGCACTGGCATAATTTGTTGCCAGTGGGATGTTATACATGTTACAAGCCTCTAGTAATAACTGAATATCTTCATGATGACCTTGTTTAATTAAAGGATCACGCAAGAATATCACGATATCAATTTCCTTACGTTTAATTCTATCAGTAATCTCTAAATAGCCTCCGGATTCACCCGGACTAAAATGTTCTACTTTAATTCCTTGTGATTCAACATATTCTGCAGTTCTTCCTGTTGCAATTAAATTTACACCAGTAATCCAATCCCTGCGGTCATTTAAAAATTGAACCATCTCGGGTTTCTTAACATCATGAGCAATAATTACAATGTTTTTCATAATCCTAAATTTTTATTTGTTCAACTTTATATAATTTAATAATCTCCTAAAGATTCTTTTAACTGATTAAGTGCTGTTTCTAGTTGTGCATCATTTGGTGCTACGCCATGCCATTTGTGTGTTCCCATCATGAAGTCGACACCCATACCCATTTCAGTTCTCATTAAAATTATAATAGGTTTTCCATTACCAGTAAGTGTTTTTGCCTGATTAACGATTTTAACAACATCAGCCATATTATTACCATTCATTTCTAGTACATGCCAACCAAAACTTTCCCATTTAGCTCTTAGGTTTCCCAAAGAAATAATTTCATCAACAGGGCCATCAATTTGTTTGCCATTATAATCGATTGTTGCTATTAAATTATCAATCTTGTGTTGTGCCGCAAACATTGCAGCTTCCCAAATTTGGCCTTCTTGTAATTCGCCATCTCCGTGAAGCGAAAAAACCAATTTAGGATCGTTATTCAGCTTTTTAGTAATTGCTGCTCCGCAAGCTACTGATAATCCCTGTCCTAAAGAACCTGAAGCAATCCGTATTCCGGGTAATCCTTCTTTTGTAGTTGGATGTCCCTGTAACCTGGAATTTAATGTTCTAAATGTTGAAAGTTCTTCAAGTTTAAAATATCCGGTACGAGCTAAAACACTGTACCATAAAGCAGAAAGATGTCCGTTTGAAAGAAAGAATATATCCTGATCTTTACCATCCATATCAAAATTTATTGGATCATGATCCATAATTTCGAAATAAAGTGCTGTAATAAAATCTGTACATCCCAATGAGCCTCCTGGATGCCCGGAATTCTGTGCATGAACCATTCTTACTATATCTCTGCGTACTTGCGATGCTATTTGTTCTAAGTTTTGAATATCAGACATTTTATAATTAAATATAATTTATAATTGAATTCAGAAGATTGATTATACAAAGACATAAAAATACGGTTTTTCAAAATAATATTCGAATTATGTTTTTAATTTATTATTAACATGTTTTAACCTGAATTATTTTTATTTTGGGCTAAAGTCCCTTTTATTAGTTAGTTAAATAACCCCAGCCTTAAGACTGGGGTTAAGCAATAATGCAGAATATCAGGACTTTAGTCCAAGATTTTAGAATTTATGAATTAATCAGGTTAAATATATTCATGATGCTTTATTTTTATTAATAAGGGCTTTTTAGAATGCTGAAAAAGTGTAATTTTGAGCCTTCAAATTAGTCTATTATAAAAACAAAATATTATGAGTTTACAGTGTGGCATAATTGGGATAACAAATGTTGGTAAATCAACTCTTTTTAATTGTATGTCGAATTCAAAAGTTGAAACAACAAACTTTGCCTTTAGTACGAATAAATCAAATATTGGAATTGTTAATGTACCAGATAATAGATTGTTTGAACTTGAAAAACTACAACCTACAGAAAAGCTTATTCCTGCGACTGTTGAGATAGTTGATATTCCAGGCTTAACAAAAGGTGCAAATCAGGGTGAAGGTGTAGGGAATAAATTTTTGGGAGATATCAGAAATACTGATGCTTTAATTCATGTATTAAGATGTTTTGATGATGAAAATCTTCCTCATGTTGATGGATCAATTGATCCTGTTCGTGATATAGAAACCATTGATTTCGAATTGCAGATAAAAGACTTGGAGTCAGTTGAAAAGAAAATTCAACGATACGAAAAACTTGTAAAAATAGGAGATAAAGATGCCAAACATGGTGTTGAGGTTTTAAATGGCTTCAAAGAGCATTTAGAGTCAATGCAAAATGTACGTGATTATCAGATTTCAGATACGGATAAAAAACATATCGATGATATATTTCTTTTAACTGCAAAACCTGTAATTTACGTTTGCAATGTTGATGATGCTTCAGCAATTTCAGGGAACGCTTATGTTGATAAAGTTAAAGAAGCTTTGAAAAATCGGAATGCTGAGATACTCGTAATTGCAGGTAAGCTGGAAGCAGAAATAGCAGATTTGGAAGATATTGAAGATAGAAATGAATTTTTAGCTGATGCAGGATTGACAGAGCCAGGCGTAAATAGATTAATTCGTGGTGCATATTCATCATTAAATCTAATGTCGTTTTTTACTGTTGGGCCAAAGGAAATAAGGGCATGGACAATTAAAAAAGGAATGAATGCACCACAAGCTGCAGGGGCAATTCATAGCGATTTGGAACGTGGTTTTATTCGTGCAGAGGTTATGAAATACGATGATTTTATTACAATAGGTTCTGAAACTAAAGTGAAAGAAGCCGGGAAATTTCATGTCGAAGGTAAAAATTATATTGTTGATGATGGTGATATTCTTCATATCAGGTTTAATGTTTAAATAGTATTAGATTATGCATACATTATTTGCAATTTTTATTGGTGGTGGTTTGGGTAGTGTAACTAGATTTGGGATATCAAAATTTGTTACTTCAGATTTTAAAGAAATTAACCCTGTAGGAACCTTAACAGCGAATGTTATAAGTACTTTAATATTAGGTGTTATACTATTTTTAACAACAGAAAAACTTATAATATCGCCAACTATAAAAGCGCTCTTAATTGTTGGGTTTTGTGGAGGATTTAGTACATTCTCAACATTTAGTTATGAGACTTTTGAATTATTACGATCGGGGAATTATTACTTTGCCACTGCAAATATATTAGTAAGTATCTTCTTAGGTGTTGGAGTTTTGTTTATTTTAGCACGAAGTATTTAAAAATACCTAAATTTAAGAAATGCACAAAAGAAAATATTCTACAAAATCAATATTACTTAGTCTTTTTATTTTATTCGGGTTTAGTATACTGCAAGCTCAGAATCAACTTAATAAACCACCAAAGTTAGTAGTTGGAATTGTAATTGAAGAAATGCGCTATGAGATGCTTCTTCGCTATTGGGATTCGTTTGGAGAGAATGGGTTTAAAAAAATAATAAATCAGGGAGCTTTTTGTACTCAAACTCATCATAATTATTTAATTACACAGAATGGTGTAGGGCAGGCAAGTATAGTAACAGGAACATACCCTAATTATCACGGAATTATTTCAGATACCTGGTATAATCGATTAACAGGCGAAACTGTTGGTTGTGCCGACGAATCAAAATTTAATTTAATAAATGGAGAAATTTCAATGGGAAATTATACTCCTAAAAATATAATGAGCTCTACTATTGGAGATGAATTGAAGCTGGCTACCAATGATAGCTCTAAAGTAATTTCTATTTCTTTGAATCCTGTTTCTGCCGTGATTTCAGGAGGAAGGTTAGCAGACTACACGTTTTGGTTTAATAATCATGATGGTGGATGGATAACAGGGAACTATTATACTGATACTTTGCCAGCATGGGTAAAGGAGTTTAATGCAAAAGGATTTCAAGAGGTATATATGAGAAGGAACTGGGCAAGTATGTATTCCTTAGAAAATAATTATAAATATAGCTTACCTGACGATAGTGATTTTGAAATAGGTTTTAGAAATTATCGTTATACTTTTCCGTATGATTTATCGTATTTAAGAAATCGATCCGGAAATTTTAAATATCTAAAATATACTCCGTTTGGAAATACTTACACCAAAGATTTTGCTGTATCGACAATAGTTAACGAAAATTTAGGGAAAGATAGTTTTACAGATTTTCTTACAATCAGTTTTTCTGCAACAAATTACAGTGGAGAATTATTTGGTCCTCGATCTGTTGAAATGGAGGATTTGTTTTTACGATTGGATAAAGATTTGGAACATCTTATAAGTTTTCTTGATAATGAAATAGGTTTGGAGAATACTTTGATATATATAACATCAGACAGAGGAGTTTCTGATGTTCCTGAATATCTTATTTCTAAAAAACAAAATGCAGGTGTGTTTGATGGTGCCAAGGCTGTTACTTTACTTAATAGTTATTTAAGTATTTTATATCAGGAAGGAGAATGGGTAAAATCATATTATTCAAGACAGATATATTTTAATCAGCAATTAATAGATAATACAGGTGTTGATTTGAATGATGTTCAAAATAAAGTAGCCAACTTTATGGTTCAGTTTACCGGTGTGGCAAATGCACTTCCCGCATCAACAATAAATGCAACGAATTTTGAGTCTGGTATTAATCAAAAAATTCAGAATAGTTTCCATCAAAAACGTTCGGGTGATGTGATAATAAACCTTGAGCCCGGCTGGATTGAAAAAAATGGATATGTAACAAAATCAGGATCGGGATATGAATACGATACTCATGTTCCTTTGATATGGTATGGTTGGAAAGTTAAAAATATTCGGATAGACAGACCTACAGAAGTAATAGATATTGCACCAACAATTGCATGGATTCTTAGAATAACTTCGCCAAATGCTTCAGTTGGTAATCCAATTTTTGAAATAATAGAATAAACAAATTTTATTTCGTAGAGTGTTTTATATAGTTTGAAATTAGATATTTATCTTAAATGCACATTGCTGATTAAATTCCGAATATAAAATTTAAATAAATAAAAAGCACCAAGTAATAACCTGATGCCTTGAGTTTAATTTGAAAAATATGCGGTTATTTTATAGAACAAATTAGCAATCTGCTATCTCTACTTAATGTTATTGATTTATCATCAATCCAACAAGGAGCTTCCACATTTTCATCATTAGATTTAATGGCTTTTCCTGTAATGAGGATTGCCAATTTATCTTCTATATCAATATTTTTGACCTTCTTAGCCAGGACTAATTCTCCTTTTGATAATAGTCGCTGTAATTCTGCGTGTTGCATTTTGTTATAAGGCTCATGTTCGGAGATTATATTTTCAGCCAAACGAGGAGCAGCAATTTGCCATAATTTGTCTTCTAAAGTATGATTGTCGTGAATCACTTGTTGCATACTTACAGATGTAAGTCGAAGTACAGTAACAGGGGACTCTGCTGTTACAGTAGCAGTTCTTGGAACATTCGTAAGGACAGCAATTTCACCAATAACACTTCCTTTTCCTAAAATATCAATAAGCTTTTTATTAATAGTTACTTTTACAGATCCACGAGCAATAACATATAGTCCATCAACTTGTCCATGTTCTTTTATAATTTTTTCTCCAACAGCATAATTTCTATGTTGGAACAAGCTCACAACCTTATTAAAAATTGGTTTATCAAGTTCTTTTAGCCATGATATATCTTGTAATAATTTGGCTTTTTCAGGAGGTACTATTTCAGGAGGCGAATCAATAAGTTTCTTCATTCGTTCTTCAATACTTTCAGTCATTTTATGAGCTTCATCGGAACCTATTTGTCCTTTCTTTTGTAATCTTTCAACAATTTTTAATTCACTATTTAAGTTTGAACGTATTGCCTGACGAGTTGCGATAGCATCATAAATTTCAGGGAAAGTATTTTTAAGGTTTCTTAAGAATGTTAAGCCGTGTATTCTGTTCTCGTTAATTTCACTTTCTATAGTTGCCAGATCCTGATCTACCGTTAATTCTTCGGTATCAGAACTTATTGCCATGCCTTCGGCCAGTTTCAATGTATCATATTGAGCTTCAACAAAACCTCTTGCTGCATCGTAACTATTAGTTAATTGCTCAAAAAAGAATCTTTGAGAAATTTTATCCAGAATTGGTATAGACTGAAGTTTGTTAAGAAACTTTGGCGTTTGCCACAGTTGTTCCAAATCTTTTCTTTCTGATAAGGAAATTTTCCCGTCTGAATCAATAATTTCATTAATGGCATCGGTTAAATTACGAACTGCAATTGGACCAAGCAGACCTTCTTTAAATTGATTCCAATAACTACTTTTTTCTTTTTCCAGAATACGCCTTCTGGTTTCATATAAATTGGAATGTTTTCCTTCGTTTATCTTAATTTCAATATTTTCAGGTTCTTCCGGCAAATAGGTTTTAACACTTTCCCAATTTGCTCTGCTTAAGAATCGGTCTGATTTTAGTTTATCCATTGAGTTTTCAGCAGTATTCCTCAGATAATTTTTAGCATTTAAAATCATTTTTTGTTTAGCAGGAGGTATATCTGTTAATCCTAACCAACTAAGAAGGGCTTTAATAGTTGTAGCATTAATTACTAAAGTAAGAGTTACAATTCCTGCAGTATAGAATAAGAATTGCTCTCTTATTGTTCCATCAATTTTTGATTCGCCGACAACAATTAAAGCAAGCGCTAATCCTATTGCTCCGCGTAAAGCTCCCCACCATAAAACATAGGCATCTTTCTTAGGTAATCCATAACCTACTTTCCTCATAACAGGAAAGAAAATTGCAATAACAATGGCTCTAACAATATGAATTCCAATATATAATATTAATAAAATCAAGAAATCAGTAGCGGTAAATACAATATTATTTGCAATAACAACACCAACAATTAGGAATATTAATGTGTTTGCAATAAAAGCAAATAGTTCCCAGAATTCGTGAAGAAAGTGTTCTACTTCGGGACTTATTCTGGTTCTTCCAACACTTGCCATAAATAAACCAAATGATACTAAACCAAGAACACCTGATACATGTA
>JAUVUS010000129.1 GCA_030600865.1 Bacteroidales bacterium
CCTTTTTCCTGAGCTTCGATAAGTGCTCCGATAGTATTTTCATCTTCAGCAACTGCAACTGCAATTCTTTTATTTATTCCTGAATCGCATAAATATTGCACCATCTGTTCCAATGAGGTAATTGTGTCCATATCTTAATGTTTAATCAATCTCAAATTAATAAAATCACACGAAGCTAATATTTTCCTGCCAAATTACAAATCTTTCAATGTTACAAACGGGAAATAATCTTTTTGATATTTATTAGTCATTTACTAACCAAATACCTTTTTCAGCAGATCGCTTACTCGTGCTACAGGATTCTTTCTTATTTCTTTTTCCTCTTTGGCTATCTGTACAAATAATCCATCAATTGCTTTATTTGTAACATAATCATCCAAATCAGGATTTACTTTACTTACAAATGGCAGTTTATTATATGATGAAAAAACGGTGTTCCAATATTTGGTAGCTCCAACCTTATCGAGCGATATTTTAATTACAGGCTTAAATTTTTCAACAAGTTGTGTTCGGGTATGATCTTCAAGAAAACGGGTTGCAGCATCATCATTTCCGTTTAAAATATTCATAACATCCTGTAATGTCATTTCTTTAATTGCGGTAACAAACAAGTCCTTTGCACCATTAGCAGCATCTTCAGCTGCACGGTTCATCGACTCAATAGCGTCATCAACAGCCTTGCCCTGACCCAACATTCTTAGTTTTTCTTCAACAGATTTTGCCTCGTCAGGCATAAAGATTTTAATTGTTAGATCTTTAAAATAACCATCGGGTTTAGATAACTGCTCCACTCCTTTTTCTATTCCAATTGTAAGTGCTTCTTTGAGTGCTTTCCCCACTTCTTCTTCAGTTAAGCCTGATGCATCTGTTTCTTCAATTACCTCTTCTGCAGCTTTTTTTAAATTTTTAAAAAATTGAGCTTGAGCTTGCAAACCAAGCACGAAGCTAAATAATATCAGGTATGTAATTTTTTTCATGATTCAAATGTTTTAAATAATTAATGTTGTCAACGTTAAATATATGAAAAACTGAATTGAAAATTCACTTCTCAAAAGTTATTTTAATAAAATAATTTTAGTACTATAATTTTTAACTTTTTTATTTTGCGATATCAACTGAAGTTTACATATATATATACCATTACTCATAATGCTTTTATTAAAATTCCGGCCATCCCATTTAATATTGTGTTTCCCTTTATTTTTATATCCATCAAAAAGAATACAGACAAGACTCCCGTTAAAATTGTAAACAGAAAGTTTTACAATTGCAGGTTCAGTTAACTCAAATCCTATATTGGTTTCTGAATTGAACGGATTCGGGTAATTCACCAGGTAATTATCAATGGATAATTCTTCAATATTTTGAACTAAAACACTATCAGTAAGCAAAATCAATTCTCCCCGAGCTAAGGTACTGGTATAATTACCATTTGATTCAACAAGGGTATCCAATATTTTATCACCTTGAGGATTATACCGGATTAAATGGCTTCCCCCGCTCCATGGTAAATCTATATTGATCTCGGTATTGTATTCAGCAAAAATTATGGCCATATCATCAATAATTGCTATATCTGCCATTGTAGGAACATTCATTGGACCATTAAGTAATTCGGAGAGGATATAAGATGCTTCATGATGAATTAAATTACTATTGATCAAATATTTATTTCCGTTTTGAATAATTAATGCTATATCATTCGTATTAACTTCTCCTGATAATAATACATTAGCAACACTTGTGTTAATCTGTGAAACAGGAAGATTTTCAATAAGGGGATTAATCCAAAGATTTACACCTCCCCACAAAACATTGAAATTATTAAATGAGACGCTTTCTGGTAACGCATTTATAAACGTTTCTGTATCTCCCGAGGGTAATCCAAAGAAATTCCTTACTGAGACCCAATCTGAAGCATCATTCTCATCAGGGATTCCAAAAGTGGGATGCAGGAAAACGGTTGATGCACTATTTAATAAGGTATCAACATAATCAGGAAGTGGTGCAATTTCAGTAGAGTTTGCCCCGCCAACAAGCATCAGATAGTAAAAATCAGCATCTTGAAGAATGGTATTATTAGTGGTAATAACCCTGTAACCAAGAAGTGTAAATGTGTTTACAATTGCCGGTATATTTATAATTGAAGCATTTGCTACAGGATAAAATGTACCTGAATATACTGTTGACATATCACATACCAGATTCATAACCGGACGATCAGCAAACGATTGCCCTGAATATGACAAAATCTCATTACCCACATCAGTCATAAAATTAAAATCAGTATCCCAAATACAAAAATCTGTATTCTTTTCTTCAATTGAAAACCTTAGCGGTTGGTGTTGTATTTGTGAGAATATCAGAATATTTTTCCAGTTTTCTGCTTCCAGAGAGCCAAATGAGCCAACAGCAACGGATAAAGGAAAGCCGTAATAATTAGCACCTTCGGCAATAACATGAAGATTCCCTAAATTCGATGGAGGATATGTACCTGAAAGAGCAATGAGAGAATCAAGTTCAGCTTGATTATAGTGATAAAAATTAAAAACACTGGCCAGCTGCTCATCGGCATAAGTGGTATCATGCCACCATGAGCTGGCAGTTGTTTCATGAATTGCACCCGTTTGAGATGTAGCTGTTTGGATAGCCTGTAGATAACTTCCTCCAAACTGTTCTTCGGATATAAATGTAACTCCTAAAGAAAGAAGCTCCTGAACTACACCGGCAACCTCCTGCTCGGTGAGATATCCATATCCTGATTGTAATGTATCCCGGTTTGATTCTGCAATAATTTCCAAACCATCAAAATTTACAATAATTCCATATTCATCAGCTTTACTTAGTATTAAACCTAAAAATGTCTCTAGTCCTGAATCTGTAGGATAGCCATGTGCATCTAACGTAGGTGATGGAAAGGTATGATAGCCATTTGGATAAATTCCGAAATACCTTAGATGTGTATATCCCTGATTTTGCATCCATGTAAAGTTGTCATCCAGGTTTTGCTCAATTCCTTCATCTATTCCTGTAATAAAACTTAGATTTTGAATGAAGTTATTGCAAAATTCGAATTGTTGTTGTGCGTATACGTTTGAAAATTTAAAGATAAAAATACATATCAGATATATATACAGTTTTTTCATATATTGTATGGCAATTATATCCTTAATTAATGACTTTTATTAGTTATTGTAATTTGAACTCAAATTGAGCGATTCTTGCTCACAATAAAAAAATATAAGGCTTGCACCACAGCATTTCAGTGAAAACTAACTATTTCTAATTTACTTTTTCAACGTCTTTTAAAGCAGCAAAAACCGGTTGAATTACCCAGTTCCCTGTTTTGTCGATAATTCCCCATTTATCTTCAAGTTTAGCAGCGGCATATCCATTTTTAAAATTCCGTACACCATCGAATTGTGGTTGTATAACCCATTCCATATTGCTGTTATAAAAACCAATCTTTTCGTTCTTCTTTCCTTTAGCTAATCCTTCATGAAATTCGGAAATAGTTTCAGAATCGTCAAATTGAATTATTTCTCCTTTTGTATTTAGATAAACCCACTTTTCATTATGTTTAACTTTTGCCAGTTTTGTTTCAGGATCAAAATCATTTGTAATAAAAATCTGTGGCTGAATTACCCATTCGCCTGCCGGATTAAGATAACCGATTGTTGCTACATTTGTTTTAGCCCATGCCAAGCCGGTATTAAAATATCCTACACTCACAAACCGTGCTTCTATAACCACATTGGCATTGACATTGATAAAACCGTATAAGCCATTTTCTGTTTTGTATGGAGCCAGATTTTCAGAAAAATGTTTTATTTCGGCTACTCCGGGCACTTCAACTAATTTTTCGTTACCCTGTTTGTCGATTATATAAAAATTGCCGCCAACCTGTGTTATTGCATAACCATCTTTAAATGATGATACTTTACTGTATTTTGCGGGTATCGCAAGTTTTCCATCAGTATTTAAATAACCCCAGTTTTCGTTAATCCGAACAGGTGCCAGACCCTCGTCAAATCCTGTAACACCAAAAACTTCTTTTAAAGCAAAACCTGGTATTTCAGTTTGCAGAGTTTCTCCCTGAATATTAATAAAAAAGTATCCTTCCTCTTTTTCAAAAATCGGTGCATATCCATCTTCAGAAAACTCATAACATTTTCTATACTGAGCATCAATTATAAAATTCCCATCGAGATTAATATAACCCCATTCCTTTGAATCCATAGGTCTTGTTTGTATCACATAAGTCTGTGCAAAAGAACTACATATTAGAAATAAAAATAAAACCGTTGTTAATAAATAGCTTTTTTTCATAATATTAAATTTTATAGATTTTTAAATTATTCACTAATTTTATAGTTATCAACCTCTCCAATCCTTATCCATTTGTCATTTTCACGTTCGTACATGGTTATCCATGCACAAGTAAAATCAAAATTATATATTGAATCGTTTTCCTGTTTTCGCTCGCCGCTAATTTTTACCTGAACAATGGTCCAGCCTATTGATCCATCGTTAGCCACACGAACAATAGGTTCTTGTACATCTTTGTATACAGAAAATTCTGTATTATTTAAATACTCTGTAAACTTAGCATATATATCCTCTTTAACAGGATATATAAACTCCCCTCTTTGAACTTGCATATAATCATCGGAAATATCTTTAATAAAAAAATTAACATCTTTATTTAAATGCGCATCAATAGTTGTTTGATGTAAATCAAGAAGTTCTTGCTCCAATTTTTCAATATCTACCTTTGATTGACAAGCGAATAAAAGAAAAAACAAAGCAATAAATGGTAAAGTAACTATGATACGAATATTTCTCATAATTTAAAATTTAGCACTTTCTGCGTCTTCTCTTACTATCAGCGCCTTTGCTTCCAAGAATCCCCCAACCTCCACTACCAATTATAAAACCAAACGCATACCATGCACCATTATTGTTTTGAGCATATACAGTAACATCATCGCGAAATAACATGGCTACTAGATCAAAAGGAGCAATAATTCCGTGTAATAATCCTCCCAAGAAACCATAGGTATGACCTTCGAGACAAGCATCTACAACTTCTTTGTTTGCACATGCCGAGAATAAAACAAGGCTTATAAAACTTACTAATAAAAGGATTATTGTTTTTTGGTTTTTAAATGTTTTCATATAGTCATTATTCAAGTTCATTAAATCATCTAATAAAGTTTGAAGATAGCAATATATTTTCAAACCTCAATAAAATCGAATTAGTAAGACAACTTGTTAGTGACAATTATTTTAGTTCGTTAATCAACTTACTTCTTCAAATTCTTTTGGATATTTAACAATACCCGAAACATCTTTTAGTCCATCGCTTACCAACTCAATTGCCATAAATACTTCATCAGGAACATCAAAGGGGGCTTTAATTCTCCAACTACTTGCCGGCAAAAATCCAAATTTCGGGTAATAATCCTTATGTCCTAAAACAATCACAGATTTAAAACCAAACTCTTTGGCAATTTCAAGTCCTTTAGTAATTAATTGTCCTCCAATTCCTTTATTCTGAAAGTCAGGTAGCACTGACATTGGTGCTAATGCGAGCGACTCGTGTTTTTTTGAATCATTTTGAATTTTTATTGGAAAGAACAAGATATGTCCGACAAGCTTATCATTGGATTCTGCAACAATCGATAATTTATTTATAAAATCCGGATTCAACCTTAATTTCTCAATCAACAATCCTTCGTCTGCTTGTTCAAACGCTAAATCGTTGACATTTTTTATCCCTGCATAATCATTGATTGTTTCGTATCTGAGATCAATTTTCATATTTGTCAATTTGGTTAACTATTGTAATTATTCCTTTACGGCAATTGTAGCTGCAAGCTAACAAAATAAATACAATGTAGTTGCAAACTACGAACGCAGATTAGGTTTCGTTAAATTTGTGCGAGCAGAGTGAATGCAGCACGCGTTACAACTAAGCAAAGCCTGCTTCCATGCCTAAGACAGGTAAACCAGCAGGCAAGCGTTCTCACGAACTTGCAAGTAAACGCGCGCTAGCGGATTATCGGGACCGCATGCTTTACATAGTACCCGCTGTTAGGCGCTGGCTGTTATTCAATCAATTTACTATCTCGCCTAAAGACATCTAAAATTTGATTGTCATTTCGTTTATCTGGTATTTCTTCTCCAATGAGTAATCCAGGATATCCTAACATTATTTTTAATTCATTACTCGAACTTAATCTAAATGGATCAATTACCACCCAATTACAACTCTGAGAAGAATAACTTGGCCAAAAATATCCTGTATATATTAGTTTATTATCAACTTTTAAAGCAAATGCCAGTCCGTGTACTGAATGTTCTAAATTCTCTATTTTATCCTTTGATTCACTTGAAATTTCAAAGATATAATCGTTTGAATCATATGATATAAAATCTGAATAATAAACTATTGGATTTTTCTTTGTTATAACAGTGCTTTCATCAATCTGAAAAGTGTTATCAATAGTTTCATACGATTCAATCAAATATAATTCAACGTTTTTTCCTTTAACAATCTCATCGTCATCACAAGCTATTACAATAAAATTTATTATCCCAATAAGAAATATTATATGTAAATATCTTTTCATTATGATTGTTTTTAGGTTTTCTTAATATTAGATGTAGCAATTTATATTTGGGTTGCGTACAGCTTGCGCCTAACGATTTGCTGTTATTTTTGGGGGGCGTCCTGTTTCCTTATCCGCTAATAAAGTTTGAAGATAGCAATTTGCCTGCATACCACCAACACCCCAGCTTTTGTATGATGCATTATTGGCAATAGTTAATATTTTAATTTAAATCCTACAGGAACCTTCAAGGTGTCAGAATCATACATATTTATATACAGAACAATATCTTTTTCTAATCCTTGATATGTAATATTATACATATCTAACATTCCACCC
>JAUVUS010000288.1 GCA_030600865.1 Bacteroidales bacterium
CTAATACTTACAGGACCAATCAAATAACGAGAGTCAGTATTTTTAAATAAAAAGAAAAGTAAGCCTTTCCAAAGCAAAAACAATGGCAGAGGTTTTCGTTGATATTCTTTTACTATAAACGATCTTCCTAATTCAACAGATTCATTTAAATAGTTTATAAAAGATTTACGTATTTTAAAAAGGGATGAAATATAAAACCCATTTAGTCCGTATTGTGCAATAATATCTTTTCCCTTTCCAATTCTATACGCACCAACGATTTTATTCTCACTTTCATCCCATACAAACAACTGATGATAATAAAAATCGTATTCATCAAGGTCTATACTTCTATTCGTTCCTTCTCCTACTTCCCGAAAGGTTAATTCCCTTAAACGCCCGATTTCGTTAAGAATATTTGGAATTTCTGTCGATGGTGCACATAACACTTTATAATTATTATTATCAAATAAAGTGTACTTTTCTTTAATCGAATCAATTTCTTTAATTAGAATTTCTTTAGGAATCGAATCTGTGATTTTTTCAATTTTTTTCACCCTTGGATGAAAAGAAGGAATATATAACTTTTTTGCTTCAAGTGCTGTACCTAGAGCATATGTTCTTGCTCTTAAATATCTGCCAAAATGCGATATATCAGAAAATTCTTCTTGTTCTTTAACAGGAATAGGAGTTCCAATTCGTATTTTTATCTTTTTATTCTTTTTATTGAATAACTCAGAAGGTAATCTGGCAGAACGTAGTATCGGATGTATTTTGGCAAGAAGATGAAAAAAACGACTATTTGTTCCTTGAAAATATACAGGAATGATAGGCACTTCTGCTTTTTTTATAAATTTCAGGATAGATGGTTGCCATTCTCTATCCTGTATAATACCATATCCTGTTTGATATGAAGACACTTCTCCGGCAGGAAATATGGCCAACGAGTTTCCTTGTTCCAGGTGTAATAAAGCACTTTTAATTCCGGCAAAACCAGATTTTGTATTTTTTCTGGTTTCAAAAGGATTTACCGGCAATATAATATCTTTTATAGGATCAATTTTTTGCAGCAAAAAATCCCCCATTGCTTTAAAGTCCGGACGCAATTCCGAAAATATTTTTATCATTATTAGCGTATCAATTCCGCCAAAAGGATGATTAGCTACAACAATAAAGGGGTTTTTCTCAGGAATACGCTTTAAATCATTTTCGCTTACTTCAAAAGTAAATTCCAGATGTTCAATAACGGAATTAATAAAATCTATACCACTCTTATCACATGTTTGAGAATACAAGGTATTCAACTTATTAAATTTAAGGAATTGCATTAAAAATTTTGCAATAATTTCTCCTCCAAGCTTATCAAGATTTATAGCTTTAGAAATATCTTTTGATGAAACCAGATTCATACTTTTATTTTATGTGATTAAACAAAAATAATTTATAAAATCCACAATATTAGTAATCTTATTAAAAATGATTCCAATTCTATTTTAACAAACCTTGAGAATATTTTATTCGATACATAACCCAACTAAGTGTTACACAGTTCCTAATATAATAGCGATCTAATTATAATAGCCTAATACTTATAGTTTTTTTATAACATAGCTGAAATAAATATACTTCTTCGATATAAAATAGTTATATGTTTTAGAGCCAATTGTTCCTGCAAAATCCAGGGCTATTTTATGAATTAATTTAGGAACCAGTTTTTTTACAAATTTACGTCTGCGTTCATCATCTAACTCCAGCGCAGTAACAACTTCCTGCGTAATGAATCTTTCCTTTAATACTGTCAATCCATTTGACTCCAGTTCTTTCTTTAAATCTTCTATTTCATAATCATATCGAAAATCTGTAAATAAAAAATAACCATCACGACGCAGGATACGCGATACTTCTCCTAAAAATGATGACATATCAGAATAGCGATGCGACGATTCCACATTAATCACCACATCGTATGTACTATTCTCCAGGCTTAAATTCTGAGCATCTCCATGTAAAAATGATAATCCATCTTGCTTATAATAATTTTTACAAAACGAGACAGCATGTTTATCCAAATCAATTCCTTTGGCCGAAACTGGTGAAAAAGTCTTATTAATGTACGACAATCCACCACCTCTGCCACAACCTATTTCCACAATATCTTTGTCTTTTATATCTATAGCACTTGCTAAATGGTGATATAACTGGATAGAATACCGATTTGGATTATTTTGTTCATCAAGAGGAATGTCCTGATTATTATCAGCATATCCATAATTCATAAATAAAATTTCGGCATTTTTATCAACTTTATTCACGTACCAATACCAAATTCTAAACAAGCTTTCACGAAAATTCAACTTCATAATTGTAAATTATTTTTTACTTCATATTCCCTATCTCATATACATGAGAACGTATTTTTTGGGCCCAGTCCCAGTGTGATAAAGATTTATCAAACATATGATATGGTATAGGTTTTCCAATCTTAACTTTTATGGTTTTGTTTCTCTTCCTAAACATTTCACGAGGCAAGAGCAATAACTCAATATTGAGCTTAATCCCAAACAATTGCCTTATTACATTTACCATATAAAACAAACGTGAATTTCTGCCATAAAAATAAAACGGGACAATATCTCTTTTACTTGAAATGGCTTTTGTAATAAAACTTTTTTGCCACTCTGCATCCTGCACTTTTCCTTTATATCGTCTTGATACTTCACCCGCTGGAAAGTGTGTTATTGGAATTCCCGAATGATACGTATCATCCAGTGCTTTTACATACTCTTTTGATGAACGTCCAAAAACATTTACCGCTGCAATTAATGGACGCAATTGAGGTAAAAACATAAAAGCATCATTACCTATTGCTTTCAGGGTGCCGTATTTTTCAGATACTGTGTGGGTCAATATTAATCCATCTATCACACCAAAAGGATGGTTTGCTACAAAAAAACATTTTCCATTTTCCGGAAGGTTCTCTTTACCCTCAATCTTAAGTGTCAAATTAAACTCTTCGATTATTTTATTAAGAAAATCTATTCCTGAATAATCAGAATACTTGACGAGAATTCGGTTCATTTCATCTTGCCTGATGATTTTTGTAATCCATTTGACAATAAATCCCGGTAGTTTTTTTAATACTTCGTATTCACTTTCGTCAATAATTTTTACAATATCGACATACTTAATGTCTTTGCCAAATTTTGTCATTTATTCTGGTATTGATATGATTGTCTTAAATTATGCCTTATGGTTGGCAGGTTAGGTTTGACTGTTACATAATCTACATTGCAATAGAGAATCCTAATCGAACTGCCACAAAATGAAAGCCCGACCTTATATGCCAATCAACTCGCATCTAAAAATCCCACTTAATCAATGAATAAAAATACTCTTTACAATTCTTTATATACAATTATTGCAGAAGCAGTAAATTCATTCTCCTGATCCAAATTCTGACCAAAAACAACATTGTGAGAAAGTGAAATAATTTCTATTTCATTATGCTCTAAAAAGATATCAATTTGTTTTTTCAAACTATATACAGCGTCATATGCTTTGAATCCTACGCTGTCCAATATTTTTATTTTTGTTTTCATGTCTTTTAAAGTTAAATATGATTTTTATAAATTTTTCTAGTTTTCTTCATAATTTTCATTCTCCGATAAATATTCAATATCGGAATATTCATCTTCATATTTTTCTTTAATATGTTCTTTCAAAGTACCTTCATCATCATAATCAGAGTCTTCCTGAATTATTTGTTTTGCCTTTTTAATAGACATTCTAACCATGTATATCTTCTCATCAGTTTCAAATGGTAATGCACAGACAGTTTCTCCTTTTTTGTTTTTAAACTCAATTAAAAATTGGCTATATCCTTCAGGATAAACCAATTTTATTTGTTCTTTTATTTCGTTACTCAATTTTTCGTAATCCTGAATTACTCTTAATTTATTAGTTTCCACAATTTTAAATTTATAAATCACCAATTTAATAACAATGCAAATATAAGAGGAACAATAATAGTTGTGTCCGATTCTTTAATAAATATTGCAAGAAATTATTATTTTATTTTCTTTATTCCTCTCCCAATCGAAAAGAAACCTGTTTTTCTTTTTTGAGGGAAAACGCCTTCCCTAACAGCCCTAATATCTTCAATTGTATAAAAAGCATTGGGATTAAATTTGTTGATGATTGGAATAATTTTTTTGATATCTTTCCTGTCCATAATTGACGTGATTACTTTTACATTACCACGACTGCCTTTGGCATCAAGAATTGTTAAACCAAAATTTTTGGAATGCATATATTCAATTAGGTTTTCTGTGTCCATTTTAGGAATAATGCGGAGCAAAACCTTACCAATTGATAATTTCTCCTCAACCTTCATCCCGATAAATGTTCCTGTTGCAAAACCTAACCCGTAAGCTACGTAACTTACAGGGTTATCAACGTGTTTAATGATCTGTGTAACGGCTAC
>JAUVUS010000320.1 GCA_030600865.1 Bacteroidales bacterium
ATCCTGCGAATTACATATCCTGCTTTAACATTTGAAGGTAACTGTCCGTCAGCGATTGAAAAGCTAATTGCTCTTAAATGATCCGAAATTACTCGCATAGCAATATCTGCCTCCTCATCTTTACCATACTTTTTGCCTGAGATTTTTGCAATTGACTGGATTAGAGGCTGGAAAACATCGGTATCGTAATTTGATTTTTTATCTTGTAAAATCATACATAATCGTTCAAATCCCATACCAGTATCAACGTGTTTATTTGGAAGCAACTCTAATGTACCATCTGATTTTCTATTGTACTGAATAAATACAAGGTTCCAAATTTCAATTACAAGTGGATGGTCTTTATTAACTAATTTATATCCCGGAGTTTCTTTCCTTTCTTCATCATTTCTTATATCTATATGGATTTCAGAACAAGGGCCACAAGGGCCAGTATCGCCCATTTCCCAGAAGTTATCTTTCTTCGATCCGTTTAATATTCTTTCTTCCGGTAGATAATTTTTCCAATATTCTTTTGTTTCAATATCCAAATCTAGTCTATCTTCTTTGCTTCCTTCAAAAACTGTTGCATACAGTCTTTCAGGATCGATTTTCATTTCTTTAATCAGAAATTCGTAAGCCCATTCTACTGCTTCTTTTTTGAAGTAGTCACCAAATGACCAATTCCCAAGCATTTCAAACATCGTATGGTGATATGTATCGTGACCTACTTCTTCCAGATCATTGTGTTTGCCTGAAACTCTTAAACATTTTTGAGAATCGGTAATACGGTTATTTTTAACTGAATTATTTCCAAGAAAAATATCCTTAAACTGATTCATCCCTGCATTAGTAAACATGAGGGTTGGATCATTTTTTATAACCATTGGAGCAGATGGAACAATAGTGTGATTTTTGCTTTCAAAAAAACTTAAAAATTTACTTCTGATTTCTTTTGAATTCATAAAAACCTATTTTAAAAACAGTTAAAACTTATTAATTAAAATATAATATAAGATAATTTATATTTTATCAGGGTTGTAAAATTAATTTATTTAAGTTAGATTTGTCGCAAACCTTGTGTTTTTTTATCATTAATGTGTTAAGACTGTATTAAAATATGCTTAAGATCAAATATCAGTTTGATTCAAAAACTCTTACTTTTAAAAAGGTTAAACTTGTTTGGAAAGAGAAAATCCAAAGAGTGTTAGCCTTTATACTAGTTACAGGTTTTTCAGCTGTATTTGTAAACCTTGGTTATACTTCATTTTATAAAACACCTAAAGTTTTGATGCTTGAAGAGGATAGAGAGATTCTTTTATCAAAATATGACATTCTGAATGATCAATTGGAAGATATCGATTTTATAATCAGCGACATACAGCAACGTGACGATTATTTTTACAGATCAATATTTGAATTAGAACCTATTCCACCATCCGTTAGAGAAGCAGGTTTTGGTGGTACGAATCGTTATTTAGACCTTGAGGGATATGATAATTCTGATGTGTTAATTGAAACTTTTAAAAAGGTTGATGTTATCACGAAAAAGATATATGTACAGTCAAAATCTTTTGATACTGTAATAGAGTTAGCCAAGAATAAAGAAAAAATGATTGCATCTATTCCTGCCATACAACCTGTTGCATTAAAGGATTTTACCAGGATTAGTGATTATTTTGGTTCGCGCCAGGATCCTTTTAACGGAAAACTTACAATGCACCATGGTATGGATTTTACGGGCCCTGAAGGTTCTGATATTTTTGCAACCGGCGATGGAGTTGTAGTCGAATCAGGATACTCTTTTTATGGTTATGGTAATCGTGTTGTAATAGATCATGGATACGGCTATAAAACAGTTTACGCGCATCTTCAGAAAATATTTGTAGACGATGGACAAAAAGTAAAGCGTGGCGAAGTTATTGGAGCTCTTGGGAATACAGGCCGTTCTACAGGGGCACATTTACATTATGAGGTTAAATTAAATAATATAACAGTTGATCCTATTAACTATTATTTTAACGATATAAGTGCCGAAGAGTATGACTTAATGGTCGCTGCTTGTTCAAAAAGACGCAATCCAATGGATTAGTTTTAAAATATTTCCTTATATTTGCCCCGTAAATAACTGTATTTATGGCGAAAGTAAAATATAAGTTTAATCACAACTCACTTCAGTATGATAAAATTGTCTTCACCTCGAAGCAAAAATTTTATCGTTTTTTAACTTATTTTACCGCTACATTAGTTATTGCTGTTATCTATAATGTATTTTTCATAATATTTTTCGATACTCCTAAGGAAAAGGGTTTGATGAGGGAAAATCAACAGCTGGCTACACAATACGAGGTTTTGAATAACCGTTTCGATTTAGTTGATAAAACCCTTGAAGATTTGCAAAAACGTGATGATAATATTTATCGTGTAATTTTTGAAGCAGAACCTATTCCGCCCTCAGTTCGTTCTGCAGGTTTTGGTGGAACAAACAGGTATATTGATTTGCAGGGATTTAAAAATTCGGATTTAGTTACTGAAACTGCAAGAAGGCTTGATAAGATAACCAAACAATTATATGTTCAGTCAAAATCTTATGATGAGGTAATTGAAATGGCAGAAAATAAGGAAGAGATGGTTGCCAGTGTTCCTGCTATTATGCCAATTTCAAACAAAGATTTAAGACGTACAGCTTCTGGTTGGGGGTGGCGAATTCACCCAATTTATAAAATACGTAAATTCCATTATGGTATGGATTTTACCGCACCAACAGGAACTGAAATATATGCAACGGGTGATGGAGTTGTCGAAGTTGTTGAGGTTTCACTACGTGGTTATGGGAAAAGAGTAATTATTAATCATGGATTTGGTTATAAAACTTTATATGCTCATTTAAATGGTTTTAATGTTAAAAAAGGACAGAAAGTTAAACGTGCTGAAGTTATTGGTTATGTGGGTTCTACAGGAACATCAACTGCACCACATTTGCATTACGAAGTGTTTAAGAATAATAAAAAAGTAAATCCTGTTCATTATTACTTCAATGATTTAACTCCGGAAGAGTTTGATAAAATGATTTTTATTTCTTCGAATAGCGGTCAATCGTTTGATTAATTTTTTTTACATGAAACATTCATGTACTGACGTATACACAAGGAGATGATTATAACCTGACTGCCGTCAGGCAGGCATGGATGTTCCATCGTTTAAATAGGTATAATCAAAATTAAAATAAAATCCTTAACTGGCAGGCATGAAGTTAGTTAGTAAATTATAAACAGATGAAATTCATATATAAAATTATTATTATTTCCCTGTTATCGGGGATTTTTTTTTGTTCACTTGCTCAAACACAAACCGATAGTATTAAAACTATTAGGGATTCATCATTTGTTGCAGATACTTTAACGTATCCGATAATTCAGACATTTCTCGGAAACTGGCAACGTAACTTCTACGGGAAAAATGCCCCTGATAAATTAGATTTGGTGTGGAAACATTACCTCGGGAAAGGTGAAACAATAATTTCTCGCAAAGTTGGCTCAAAAATATGGGCTGGTGCCGGTTGGACAGGACAGCCTTTATTGGTTAATGAAAATGGAAAATTATTTTTAATACAAGGAGCCTACGATCATCACTTAAAGAAAATTGTTGCAGAAACAGGTGAACTTATATGGCAATATGAATTCGATGATGTTATTAAAGGTACAGGAACGATTTGGGTAAATAATAATCCGGATAAACCGGAAAACAGTTTAGTTATTTTACAAGGAAGTAGGTTAGGTGTTGGAAATTATCTTGATTCAAAGCATATTCCGAGTTATCGAGCGATATCTTATTTTACAGGTAAAGAGTTGTGGCGAATGGATCAAAAATGGACACATAGCTATTCTCGTGATGTTGACGGTTCAGCATTGATTTTAAATGATACGGCTTATTTAGGACTGGAAAATTCTTTTTTCACGGTTTTTGATCCTGATCACAGGAATGGAAGAATGCTTAACGGAATGTTTCAACCTAAAATTATTCAGGAACGAAAATTATATACCATGGACGATGTTTATAATCATCGAAATAATATCGTTACCGAATCATCACCTTCATTGTTAGGTAATCATATTTATGTTGCTTCAGGATCAGGACATATTTTCGGATATAATTTAAATTCAAGAGAATTAGACTG
>JAUVUS010000098.1 GCA_030600865.1 Bacteroidales bacterium
ATCATTTAGGAATTTTAAAAGACAAAGGTGTATTAAGCTCGAAACGAGAAGGTAAAAACACATATTATTTTCTCAAACATGCTGATTTGAGCAACATTGTAAACTGTGTAAGCAAATGTACTATGGGTTAGTACTTATTAGAATATTTTTTAGAAAACCATTCTGTATTTAATCTTAATATTGAATGGTTTTTTATTTTTTAGAACTTAAATCAACAATTGTATCATATCTTTGTATATCAATTAGGAATTAAACAAATAAGCAAATGACAAAGATTCGTGTAACCAAAGAGTTTAATTTTGAAATAGCTCATGCATTGTGGAACTACGATGGGCCCTGTGCAAATATTCACGGGCACTCATACAGAATGTTTGTAACTGTTATTGGCGATCCAATTAATGATGAAAACAATCCTAAAAACGGAATGGTAGTCGATTTTGGTGATTTAAAAAAGATTGTGAATCAGGAAATTATTGATCCCTTAGATCATTCTATTATATTGAACAAAAAGGCATTTGACAGTCTGAATAGTACAGATAATCAAATGTTTAAAAAGCAATATATTGTTGATTATCAGCCTACATGTGAAAATATGCTTATAGATTTTACTCGAAAATTATTAAAAAAGATTCCCGCCGGATTAAAACTTCACAACATAAAACTTTACGAAACAGCAACCTCATTTGCCGAATGGTACGCATCTGACAACGACCAGTAATCAAATACCAAACAACAATAAACAAATAACAAAATTTAGTTAAAAAGTATCTGGTCCTAACAAACAGTTTTATTCATTGTTTATTCATAATTGATTATTAATTATGATTTGTATGTTGTAATTTGGTATTTTGATTTAAACACAAATCTTCATTTAAATAAAAACTTTATCATATGTCTAAAAATCTTTATTTATTAGATGCTTATGCTTTAATATATCGCTCTTATTATGCTTTTATAAAAAATCCCCGATTTAATTCAAAAGGACAAAATACTTCGGCTATTTATGGCTTTACAAATACTCTGATAGATTTAATTAAAAAAGAAAACCCTTCACACATTGCTGTTGTATTTGATCCGCCGTATCCGACTTTCAGACATGAGATGTATAAAGAATACAAAGCAAACCGCGAAGCCACACCTGAAGATATTAAAAAATCAATTCCAATAATTAAAGAAATCATTACCGGTTTTAATATTCCTGTTATTGAAGTTGCCCGGTATGAAGCAGACGATACCATAGGGTCTTTGGCCAAACTTGCTGAAAAACAAGGATTCCAAACCTACATGATGACTCCGGATAAAGATTATATGCAGTTAATTTCTGATAATATTTTCATGCTCAAGCCTGCTCGTGGTGGTAATGATGCAGAAATTGTTGACAGACAGAAGGTGTGCGAAAAATTTAAAATTGATGATCCCGTTCAATTTATTGATATTTTAGGACTAATGGGAGATGCCTCTGATAATATTCCAGGCGCTCCAGGTATCGGCGAAAAAACAGCTATAAAACTAATCGAACAATATGGAAGCATCGAAGGAGTTTATGAAAACATTGATGATATAAAGGGAAAACAAAAAGAAAAACTAGCTGAAAATAAGGAACAAGTATTGCTTTCAAAAGAGCTGGTAACCATTAAGCTTGATGTTCCTGTAGAGCTTGATCCAGAAAAACTTATTTACGAAAAACCAGATGAACAGAAATTAACAGCGCTTTTTGAAGAGCTTGAATTTAAAACTCTGGCACAAAGACTATTTCAAAAAACTATTACCCCGACTCCTGCAACAAGTGTTATGCAAGGTTCTTTATTTGGAGATGTGGAAATTGAAAAAGCTCCTTCGGATTTTAAAGATATTTCAAATACCGATCATAATTATCAATTAGTTGATTCCCCGGAAAAAAGAAAACATTTAATTCAGTTACTATCAGAACAAAAAGAATTTTGTTTTGACACTGAAACTACCGGGCTTGATACCCGCACCGCGGAAATTGTTGGTTTAGCCATTTCTTATAAAAATCACAATGCATTTTATATTCCTTTCCCGCAAAACAGGGATGAAGCTATGTTATTATTTAATGAATTTAAAGCTGTTCTTGAAAATCCCGCTATTCGTAAAATCGGACAAAACATTAAGTATGATATTTCTATTCTAAAGCAATATGATATGGAAGTGCATGGAGAAATATTCGACACCATGATTGCACATTATTTAATGCAGCCCGACTTACGTCATAATTTGAATTACCTTTCGGAACAATACTTAGGATATAAACCAATCAGCATTGAGGAATTGATTGGCAAAAAAGGAGTCAGGCAGGATTCAATGAGAAATGTTCCTGTGGAAAAAATAAAAGATTATGCCTGTGAAGATGCTGATTTAACATTCCAGTTAAAGGAAATATTTGAAAAAGAACTGGAAAAAGCATCTCTGGATAATCTTTCATCAATTATTGAAATGCCTCTGATTCCTGTTTTGGCAGATATGGAACAAGCAGGCATAAAACTTGATACCAACGCTTTAAATAGCTTTGCTAAAGGACTTAATCTGGAATTAATTAAGATAGAAGAAAAAATTATTGAACAGGCTGAAATTCATTTTAATATTTCATCACCAAAACAATTGGGTGAAATTCTTTTTGATAAAATGAAACTCGACCCAAAAGCAAAAAGAACAAAAACAAAGCAATATTCTACAAGCGAAGATACCTTACAAAAACTATCTGACAGACACCCAATTATAAGTGATATCCTGGAGTTCAGATCGCTAAAAAAGCTTTTATCAACCTATGTTGAAGCTTTGCCAAAACTGATTAATGATAAAAGCGGAAAAATTCATACTTCATATCAACAAGCAGTTGCTTCAACGGGTCGTTTAAGTTCAAAAAATCCGAATTTGCAAAATATTCCTATTCGCGAAGAGCGTGGCCGTGAAATCAGAAAAGCTTTTATTCCTTCTGATAACAATCATTTGCTTTTAGCTGCAGACTACTCACAAATTGAATTACGGATAATGGCGCACATAAGCCAGGATAGCAATATGATTGAGGCTTTTAACAACAATGTAGACATTCATACTTCCACTGCTGCAAAGATTTTCCACGTGGAAAATATCGATGACGTAACAAGCGACCAAAGACGAAAAGCAAAAACGGCTAATTTTGGCATTATTTACGGCATTTCTGCATTTGGACTATCCCAGAGATTGAAAATTCCACGAACAGAAGCAAAACAGCTAATAGATGAGTATTTTAATGGCTTTCCTAAAGTGAAAGAATATATGGATAATAGTATTGCCTTAGCACGTGAAAAAATTTACGTGGAAACTATGATGGGACGCAAAAGAATTTTAGTTGATATCAACTCGCGAAATGCTATTGTTCGCGGGTTTGCAGAACGAAATGCAATTAATGCACCTATTCAGGGGTCTGCTGCAGATATTATTAAACTGGCCATGATTGATATTTTTAACACATTCCAACAAAAGAGTTTTAAGTCAAAAATGATACTGCAAGTACACGATGAATTGGTTTTTGATGTGTATAAACCAGAACTTGAAGAAATAAAAGAATTAGTAAAAACAAAAATGGAAAACGCGGTTAAATTGTGTATTCCTTTAACTGTTGATATTGGTATTGGTGAGAATTGGCTGGAAGCACACTAATAAGTTTAAAGTTTTTAGTTAAAAATTTTGAGTTAATCCATTGCACCGCTTGAAGCGGTTCCATGGAAATACAACAATTCATTAAAAACAAAACATCCGAAGTTTTAAAAACTTCGGATATTTATTCTATTAATTAAATATCTTATCTTTTTTAATTCATCATCGATTCAAAAAAATAATCTTCTGAATTATCTTCGTCTTTCTCTGTTGTACGTGGATTAAGCATACTAATTTTCATCCCAAGCTGGTCTTTGTTTTCAAAACCAGCAGATAATATGGATTTGTATTGATTTTGATCGTTTAATATTTCAATTGCTTTATGTAGCTGAATATCATCTTTTAGGTTGGTTTCTATCTGACCGTCTTCATAGTAATATCTACCAACAATCTCGTCACGTAAAAACTGGATAACTTCTGCCTTAAAGTTTATTAAATCGGTTTCTTTATCATTAATTAGTTTTTCCCTTAGTTTTTCCAATTCCTCTTTAACTCTATCATAATATTTCTCACTTTTAACGATCTTTTCCAACTTGTTTAGTTCTCTTTCGCTTTGGGTTTCGTATTTAAAACTATCCAGCAATGCAAATTGTACAAAATTATTATAGATTTCATCTGTAATATTAAATTCTTCAACACTTGATATTACAGGATTCTCGTATGCAAATTTGGTTGCAAAATCAAAAACAACATTTTGAGTTATCAAACTAATAGACATTTGACTAAGCTCTTCAGGTTCAACTTTTATATCAGGAATTATTCCGCCTCCATCATAAACTTTTCTTCCGTTTTTGGTTGTAAATTCAGAAATTAGCGAATCAGGAACGTGTCCCACGCTGCCGTCCTCGTTTCTGTTCGTATAATCCAGTGCCTGAACACATCTTCCACTTGGAGTATAATATTTGGCAGTAGTGACTTTCACCTGTGAATTATAACTTAACGGAATGGTTGTTTGTACCAAGCCTTTGCCAAGAGTTCTTTCTCCCAAAATCACAGCACGATCAAGATCCTGAAGTGCGCCTGCCACAATCTCAGAAGCTGATGCTGATCCACGACTAACCAAAACAACTATTGGAATATCTATATCGTATGCAAAATCTGTAGTTTTTAATGTTTGATTCCACTTTTTAATTTTCCCTTTAGTGCTTACTATTTCTTCTCCTTTATTGACAAATAAATTACACAGTTTTGGAGCCTCAATAAGTAACCCCCCCGGGTTTCCTCGTAAATCAAGAATTAACGATGTTATTTGGTGTTCTGTTTTAAGCTCTCTTAAAGCATCTTTTACTTCCCGGGAAACATTGGGTGTAAATTTTGTAACTCTTATATAACCAATACCCTCATCTGCAAGGCCGTAGTATGGAACACTTTTTATCTGTATTTCTTCTCTGATCAGTTCTTTTTCAAATTTTTCGTTCGAATATGGTCGTTCAATTAATAATTTAACCTTTGTTTGCGGGATGCCTTTTAACCTTTCACTTACTTCGCTAAGACGATATTCATTCGTTGATTTTCCATCAATTTCCAGTATCTTATCACCTGCTTTTAAGCCTGCTTTATCTGCAGGGAAACCACGATATGGTTGAGCTACAATAGGATATTCTCCATTATTTCTAATCAAAGCTCCTATTCCGCCATAATGACCGGTAGTCATAAATGTAAATTCATCCTTGTCTTTTTCCGGAATATAAACAGTATACGGATCAAGTTTTTTAAGCATTGCGTTAATACTGTTTTCTATCATTTCTTCCGGATCTGTTTCATCAACATAATAAATGTTTACATCACGGAATAAGGAATAATAGATGTCTAAATTTTTAGCAATTTTAAAATCGTCGCCTTCTTTAAATCCTAAAAAAGCTACAATTCCAATAACAAGAACTATAGCATAAAAAATAGGATTTTTGGTTTTTATTTTTGATAGCATATTATAGAGTTTTTTATTTTTTACATCAATTTTCTTACCAATAAGTACAAAACTACAGATAATTTTATGCTTTAGTCAAATTACTGTGAATTATTAACTTTTATTAACTCTTAATAATAAACGACTTAATTGGTTTAAAATTGGTTTAAAATTGATTTAACTTATCATTTAATTTTTGAATAAGAAGTTTCATTTCGCTATTCAATGTAAGATAATCTATGTCGTGTTTAGCAGTATATATAACAAAGAAATATAACTTATGATTAATTTTATCTAATTCTTTATACAATGATTGTTTGTTTTGGCGGTATGTTTCTTTTATTTTTCTCTTAATATAATTTCGATCTACTGCACGTTTAAAATTCTTTTTTGAAACGCTTATAGCCACTTGGGCGGGAAAATTATTGTTTTCGTTTTTTGTAACCTGGTATAAAACCTTAAAGGGATAGTGATAAATTATTTTACCACAATCAAATAAATTATTGATTAGTTTTCGACTTTTAAGTCGTTCTTCCTTACTGAAAGTCTGCCCTTCTGCTCGCATAACTCAAAAATAATATATTATTATTATCTTTTTACTTAAAAAAACAAAACATCCGAAGTTTTAAAAACTTCGGATGTTTATTATACTTAATTCTAACTTGTTGATAGATTAAAAAATATACAGTTTTTTTATTTTTTAGTCTTTCCGTTAAGTTTTATAAATTGGTCAATGGCCATTGTCATTGATGGCGCTTCTGTTGTAGGAGCTTTAACATTAACTTTTAAACCAGCATCTTTAACAGCTTTTGCCGTTTTTGGCCCGAATGTAGCTATTTGTGTGTCGTTGTGCTTAAAATCAGGAAAATTCTCTATTAAAGACTTTATTCCTGACGGACTATAGAACACAAGCATATCGTAGTTTACATCCGAAAGATCCGATAAATCTGCACTTACTGTTCTGTACATTATGGCTTTCGAATATTTTATTTTTGCTTGTTCAAGTTTTTTTGGAATTTCCTCTTTATGTGTATCAGATAATGGAGCAAGAAATTTTTCATCCTTATGTTTCTTAATGGTTTCCATTAAATGTATAAAAGTCCCATTTCCATAAAAAATCTTTCTCTTGCGATAAACAATATACTTTTGTAAATAGAAGGCTATAGCTTCAGATATACAAAAATATTTCATTGTATCAGGAATTGTCAATCTTAGTTCTTCAGCAATTCTGAAATAATTATCAACAGCTGTCCTGCTGGTAAAAATAACACCTGTATGAGAAAGGATATCGATTCTCGACTGCCTGAACTCTTTTACAGTAACCCCTTCAACCTGAATAAACGGTTTGAAATCTATTTTCAAACTATTCTTTTCTGCTAACTCCGAATAGGGGGATTTGTCATTTTTGGGTTCTGGTTGCGATACTAAAATCTTCTTTATTTTCATGTATACTTTTTTGGATTTTTTCTACAAAATCTTTAAACACCTCATTATAAAAGTGATAGTACTATTTTGTAAATAATCAAAAAGGGCGCAAATTCGAAAGCACAAAGATACAAAATCATATAAAATATAGAAACATTCTTACGAATAATTATTTGAAAGGATCTAACAATCTGTAATAAATACAATATTGCGATCAAAATAATACCCGAATAAATTATAAATGCAAGATATTCATACGATAAAAATTGCAATGTAATAACAATGGGAAGTAAAAATAATCCCGTATTCTTTGTGAAAATATTTGTGTTGTGAAAAAACTCTGAAAAAACCTTTTGTTTTAAGAAAACAAACCCAATAAACGAAGTTGAGATAGCTCTGAATATATATAGTCCTGTTAATGCTCCGAACATAATAAAATAAAGCAAATAGTCGTCGAGGCTTCCAAGGCTTATGCTAAAAAAATGTTTTAATTGTATTACAAAAACAGAAACATTACTTATAAAAAGAAGGTTAACCATAAAGGACGCCTTTTCCATTAATGAGTTTTTCTCGCGGTAAAGGGTATTCGATTCTTGATAACTAACGTCTGATTTCATTAAAGACAGTAAATATTTTTTATTAAATAACTGAATCCAGCCTAGCAATAGAAAAGAACCTATAAGCAAGATTGTTATCCAATCGAATTGAATTTTTCCCGAAATATATTTGGGTTTAATTTCAATATCTCTTTTTTCTGTTGTATAATAATTATTTGATTTAACATTGCTTGGTTCCTGGCTCTCAATAAAAACTGTTTGTTTTACCTGTTTTTCTACAGGTTTTACAGAAACTATGTTGTATAAAAAATTTTGTTGGAACGG
>JAUVUS010000351.1 GCA_030600865.1 Bacteroidales bacterium
GTGAATCAATTATAATATCAGTTACGCCAACCCATTCGTTATCTCCCAATGTTTTTTTCCATGTTTTACCACCATCTGTTGATTTAAATAAACCACGATCACCACCTTTTGACCATAACGGACCTTGAGCAGCAACCCAAATAATATCTGAATTCTTTGGATGAACAATAATTTTTGAAATATGATGGGATTCTTCCAATCCCATATTGTTCCAACTTTCTCCTCCATCATTACTTTTATAAATGCCATCACCATAACCCACATGTCGTCCACCAATATTCTCCCCAGTACCAACCCAAACAATATGTGGATTATTAGAATCAATGGTAATACAACCAATGGAATAAACTTCTTGTTTATCAAATATTGGTTTCCAGGTAGTACCAGCATTTACAGTTTTCCACACTCCTCCAGAGCCTACAGCAACATACCAGGTATTGTTATTTTCAGGATGAATTGCAATATCAGCTATTCTACCAGACATAAAAGCCGGACCAATATTTCTTAACTCTAAACCCGCAAAAGTAGATTCCTTAAAAAGTTTGTTATTATCTTTATCTTGGGCAATTCCCATAAATGATAAAGTCAAAATCATAAAAATCGGAGCTATTTTTTTCATAATGAAGTAATTATTTAATTAGGCAAATAGTTATTCAAAGATAAAAATCTTTCTTTGATTAAGACTTTTTGATATCGTAAAAGTTTAATATCTAAAATTGACAATAATTTATAAAAACTAATAATGCAGCATAATAAGAATACAGAAAATTTCCATTAAAAAATATTTATCTTTATTCACAATTCTTAATAACATATTTTTGTTCTATGAATCTTTTACTTGCGTTTATTTTTTTCATTTTTGTTTTCCTTCTTGGTTTATTTCCTTTTTTTCTACTTTATCAATTATCAAACCTATTATATCTTTTTATTTATCTGATTTTTGGATATAGGAAAGAAGTTGTCATTCAAAATCTTAAAAATTGTTTTCCTGATAAAAATGAGAAAGAAATCAACAAGCTACTTCCTGCTATTTACAAAAACCTTACTGATAATATTGTAGAAGGGATTAAAGCTTTTACAATGACTCGTAAACAAATTGTTAAACGTCATAAAATTTTAAATCCTGAATTATTAAACGATTATTACAAATCAGGACAAAGTATAATTGCAGTTACAGGACATTATTGCAATTGGGAATGGGGTAGTTTATCGGCAAGTTTGCAAACAGATTATACCGTTGTTGGACTATACAAACCTCTTAGTAATAAATGGATTGATTCTTTTATGCGTTGGAGCAGAACAAGATATGGAACTGTATTGGCGTCAATAAACGAAACAACATCTACTTTTAAAGAATTAAAAAATACTCCAACGGTTTTTTTAATGGCCGCCGACCAGAGTCCGGGCAATAAGTACAAAAGTAATGCTTACTGGATAAATTTTCTGGGAAGAGATACCGCTTTTTTACATGGGCCTGAAAAGCATGCCCGAGCTAACAATTACCCTGTTATTTACATTGATGTACAAAGAAAGAAACGCGGTTATTATACAATTGAATTATCAGTTCTTGCAGATAAACCATCTGAATTAGAAGATGGAGAAATTACATCCAGATTTGCGAACAAACTTGAATCGGTAATTTACAAAGAACCTGCCAATTGGTTATGGTCGCATCGTCGTTGGAAATTAAGCCGATAAGTACATTTTTTCAATCAAATCATGATATTGTTTAGCAATAACTTTTCTACGAATCTTAAGTGTATTTGTCAATGCTTTATTATCAATGCTAAACGTTTCAGGCAATAAAGTGAATTTTACAACCTTTCTATGAGGTGTTAGTTCTGCCTGACACAAATCGATTCTTTGTTGTATAAAATTATTAATTTCATTATTTGAAGCAATCAAGTCATTATTATCAGGATCTAATCCAAATTTAATGGCTTGTTCCTTTAAATTTTCAAATGAAGGAACAATTAATGCAGTTATATATTTTCTATTATCTCCTATAATAACAAGCTGTTCTATATACTTATCCTGTCCTAACAATAATTCCAACTTTTGTGGAGAAACATATTTCCCACCTGAAGTTTTTATTAAATCTTTTATGCGATCTGTCATAACCAGATACTCATCATCTACAATATAGCCTTCATCTCCGGTCATATACCATCCGTCCTTCATAACCTTGGCTGTTTCTTCAGGTTTATTAAAATATCCTTTAAAAATAGTTTTTCCTTTAACCAGTATTTCTTTTTGTTCTGAAATTTTCACTGATACTTCAGGCATTATGCTTCCACAATAATCGAAGTTATATTTATCGTGTTTAAAACAAGACACGGTAGCAGTAGTTTCTGTAGCACCGTAACCATAATTAATAAATATTCCTACTGCATGAAAAAATCTGAGTATTTTTGGATTAATTGCAGCTCCGGAACATGGCATTACTTTAATTTCACCACCAAAAATTGATCTTAATTTTTTTAATACCAATTTATTAGCAATAAACCTTTTTAATTCTAATAAACCAGGTGCTTTCTCAGAATTTTTGAGATATTCAATGTACTTATGCCCAATTTCAATCGACCAGTTAAAAATTCGTTTTTTAAAAGATGGCCATTTTTCTGTTTCTTTTTGAATTCCGTCATAAGTTTTATCAAAGAAACGAGGCACAGTACACATTGCCGTTGGTTTAACCATAGGAAGTTCATCAATAACTTCACGAGGATTTTCCAGAAATACATTTGTTGCTCCACAATATAACAGAAATAATGTCCATGTGCGCTCAAATACATGACTTAAAGGCAAAAAGCATAATGAGATATCATTTTCATTGATATTCAATCTCTCATAATTAATTTTAAAGGCATTCATAAAATTATCATGTCCTATCATACCTCCTTTTGGTTCTCCTGTCGTTCCCGAAGTATAAATAATTGTAGCTAAATCATCAGGTTGAATTTCCTCTATAATCTGGTCCAGTTTTGCGTTAAGCTGATCATCATCTGATAAGTCCAGAAAACCTGGCCATGCTATAAAGCGGTCATCATTTTCAGGTAAATCACCTTCAAAAACTACTATTTTAGCAAGAGTTTTACAGTGATCTAATAACCAAACGGCTTTTTCAATTTGCTTATTACTCCCAACAAACAATAATTTCATTTCAGTTTCATCTACAATATATTTAATCTCTTGTTTCGAAGCTGTTGCATAAAATGGAACAACTACTCCCCTCACAGCAAAAATCCCGAGATCTGAAACCATCCATTCCGGTTTATTACTACTCAGGATACCTATTTTATCATTATGTCCAAAACCAAGAGAAATAAGAGATTTCGAAACTTTATTAGTTTGGACAAGCAAAGCATTCCATCTTAATGATTCATATTTCCCGTTTGTTTTATTTTTAAATTTAAAGACCTGGCGATTCCCGTAATGAGAAGCACGTTCTTTCAGCAAGAAAGTTATGTGTTGTTTCATCTGATATTTAATATTTCTGAGTTTGGTCTGTTTACTTCAGAAAAGTAACATTTTTTTAATTAAAAAAGAAATATTGAATTTTCGATTTTTATTTTAAAAATAATAATAGAATTCTCTGCTATGTTTCTCACTAATTAATAGAATTTATCATTAATGCGGTAATCTCCTTTTTTCTTTCATTAAGAAAGTCTTGATATTTAGATGCATCATTATTAAAGAAAACAGCATTTAATATTGGTTTGCCAATGAAAGGGAATATGCA
>JAUVUS010000378.1 GCA_030600865.1 Bacteroidales bacterium
ATGAGAAAAATTCGAAAGAACCATTTAATTATCTTTTTCATGATATAGATTTTTATATTAAAATTAAAATATTATTCAAATTTACTAAATAATAGATGAGATTAAAATTATAAATCGCGTAATTAAAAAAAAATTACGCGAATCTGATATTTTGGTATTCTTCGCCAAAGCCCTGCCAGGGTTTAAAATCCTGGCAGGGCCGGTCATTAATTTTTGAATTGAATGCTTTATACAAAAAGCTATAATTTGATGATTTTTTTTATATATTTGCACCGCAATTGGACCTGTAGCATAATGGATAGTGCACCTGATTACGGATCAGGAGGTTGGGGGTTCGAGTCCCTCCAGGTTCACAAAACCGCTCTAAGAGCGGTTTTATTATTGGGAACCTTAATAAAGTAGTATTTTTTTACTAAATTTGATAGAACGTATCAATACTTTATTAATGACAAGCTTTCAAAAATTATTTATTAACCCACAAAACCTTAGCGAAGACTTTAGTAAAAGACTATGCTTTCTAAATAATGTAAGATCAAAATATTTAACCGTTTTTTTAATTATATGCTCTTCTGTATTTACATTTTACGATATATCTATAATACAAAAACTTGCAGACTACAAGGTGTTTCTTATTCATCTTAAAGCTGATATCATTTTTTTAGTATTTTCATTTGTTTTTACAATATATGTATATTTTAACCAGGTAAAAACGCACAGGAATATTCAAGGTCACCATAAATATGTCCATGGAATTATATCGATTTTTATTCTTTTATGGTCTGTTTTTAAGTCGGTAATTTTCATAAAATATGGCAATGGAAACTACAATATTGCCGTTATTACTATATTAACAACAAGTTTTTTATATCTTTTCCCTCTAAGGGCATATTTAAGTCAGTTGTTATTTACTTTAATATTCGCAATAATTATTTCATTACTTTATAATTTTACAATAGGCGAAATCATTAATGATATATTCTTTATATTAATTATTTTATTCATATCGACAATTATTTCACGATATGTATTTTACTTACAACTTAAGATTTTGTTTAAGGAATCGGAAGTTATGAAATACAGAAGCAAGATTAAATCTTCTAAGGATAAATAATACCGTTTATTATTCAAAATGCCATATTTGTGAAAAACAAATATGGATTGAATATATAACGGCATTTGTTTACATCCCGAATTCCGATAGCTATCGGAACGGGGAACCATTCTAAACTTCAAAATACTATCCCGATTTAATCGGGACGATATTTTGAAGAAAAATTGGTATAAAAAAACCAGATTGTAAAACCTGGTTTAAATTTTATTATAAAATGTTTTGCTTAAACTCTTATACCTAAAATAATAATATCATCAATCTGTTCCCAATCACCACGCCATTCATCAATTCTTTTATCAAGTATTTCCCTTTGTTCAGCCATTGGTTTTTGATGAATCTCAAGTAGGAATTGCTTATAGTTTTTAGTTTTAAATTTTCGTCCGTCTTCTCCACCAAACTGATCCTGATAACCATCGGAGAATATATAGAATACATCTCCCTTTTGCAGGTCAATTTCATTATTAGTAAAAGATTCTTTTTCTTTAATATATATTCCTATTGGCATTCTATCTGCCTTTGTCTCTATTAACTCATTATTGCGAAATAAATATAACGGATTATAAGCTCCTGAATACTGCATTTTCATATTCTCAATATCAATAACACATAAGGCAATGTCCATACCATCTTTTGCTTCACCTTCTTGACCTTTCTGACCAAGAGTTTTCTTAATATCCCTTCTTAAGTTATTTAAAATTACATCGGCTGAAGTAACTTCGTGCCGGTTAACAATCTCGTTTAAGAAAGAAACACCCAACATACTCATGAAAGCACCCGGAACTCCATGACCTGTACAATCTGCCGCAATTACAACCACTAAGTTGTCTTTTTTTGTCATCCAGAAAAAGTCACCACTAACAATATCGCGAGGCCTGAATAATATAAAATGTTCCGGAAGAATTTCTTCGGCGAACTCTTTTGATGGCAATATAGCTGTTTGTATACGACTCGCATATTCTATACTATCTGTAATACTTTTATTCTTTTCAGCAATCTCATCTTTTTGCTTAACAACCTCTTCGGTACGTTCTTTTACAATTTGTTCCAATCGAATTTTTTCTAATTCTAACCTTCTGGTGTAAATCTTAACAATAACAATTATTACAAAAATTGATAAAACAATATAAAAGAAGTAAGCCAATAAAGTTCTGTACCAAGGCGGTTTTATAGTAAATTCATACTCTACAACTTCACTTTCGATACCATAAATATTTTTAGATTTAACCATGAAAGAATAGTGACCTTCATTGAGGTTAGTATAACCACGTTCTGTTTTTACATCCCAATTCGACCACTGATCATCAAAACCTTCAAGCTTAGAACTATATTTAATTTCATCGGTTGGAACAAACGGAGTTGAATAAAAGAAGTTAAATGAATTATCTTTATACTTAACTGTTTTTTTAAGCTCTTCAGGTTGATTCAAATCAACAATAAGGTTTGACGTATCTTTATAATAAGTTCCCCAAAACACAACAGAATCAATTCCCATTTCTATTTTACGGATTAGGCTATTGTAGAACTTTGAAAAATCGTATTGTAATTTTTCCTGATAATTATAAATTGCATCCGAAGTTGCTATCCACACTCCATTATCACCATCAAAAGCTATTTTATGAAAAGAGTTTTTCAACAATCGTTTAAAGGGAATATCTTCAATTGATACAATTCTATCCTGGCTTATTCTTAGTTTTTCAATATATTCATCATTAGTAACAGGATTAACTAAAACAATCCAATGCTCATTATCTTCTTTCGAATGAATATTCCTTACTTCTTCTGTACCTAACAGATATTTTTCTCCAAAACCCTTATATTTTTCAAAAATATTTGTTTCGGTATTGTAATAATAAACTCCTTTTTTGGTTCCACAAACAATCTGATTATTTATAAAATAAACTTTATTATCATTCAAATCGGGTAATCCTTCATCTATTCCATACTTAACTACAGTTTGATCCAAGTTTAATCTTAGAACTCCATTCAAGGTTGTGCCTAACCATAAATTACCATGTTCATCCTCAACAATTGATTCAATAGTACTGTATATTTCTTTTTCATAAACTTTTCCTTTATCAATTAACTCTCCATCTATAAATTCAAATAACATCAATCCATTTAAATGCCCAACGTATAATTTCTCAGGGTGAATCTTTGATTGTAAAACAACTCTTGAATCATAACTTTCATCTGATAAAGCAACTAAATCCAGATTGCTTTTTAATTCATAAATTTTGTAAGCAGAAGCAATAATTTTTCTTTCTATACCTTTTGGCGTAATAAAACTTCCTAGTTTCCAAACACAATAATCTATAGGTACCTCAATAAATTCAGGC
>JAUVUS010000298.1 GCA_030600865.1 Bacteroidales bacterium
ATCTTACAAATGAAAATATTAAACTCAATTTCGAAGATACTGGCAGACATGAAGCTTTTGCAGTTGATGCGTTTGAGTTTTTAAATGATATTGATAATAAATATGATGTAATAATTCTTGATCCTCCAGCTTTTGCAAAGCATCGTAATGTGTTGTCTAATGCCTTGCAAGGTTATAAGAGATTAAATGCTAAAGCTATTGAGAAGATCAAACCCGGAGGAATTCTTTTTACTTTCTCGTGTTCACAAGTTGTAAGCAAAGAGAATTTTAGAAAAACGATTTTTGTTGCTGCTGCTAATACCGGACGAAACGTTAGGATTCTTCATCAGTTAAGTCAACCCATAGATCATCCGATTAATATTTATCATCCTGAGGGTGAGTACTTAAAAGGCTTAGTAGTTTATGTAGAATAAATTCGGATAATATAAGATTATTATTATTTTTATGATTCTAAAATTTAAATAAATGAAAAGATTATCTCTTATTACTATATTCTTAATTTTTGGAGTAGTATTATCAAAGGCACAGTATATTTTTCCTGTTTCTGAATATTCGTCGGAAATGAAAAATTTCGAACTGTCCAATTTTGATATTAACGATACTGTATTATATCTGCCTTTGGGCAAAAGCGGCTTACATATTCTTAACATAAAGGATATAAATAATATTAGTGAGTTATCGGTTTATACAGAATATGAAAAACGATCGAGAGAAAAAATATATGGAATTGCTCATTGTGTAAAAGTAATTGATAATAGGGCATATTTATCGTATGGCCCTTTAGGATTAAAAATATTAGATGTTACTGATCCTACTATGCCGTATGTATTGGGAACATATTATCGGTATCAGGATGTTTATTGTTCTGAAATCTATGAAAACTATGCACTATTGGGTTATATAGGTATGGGTTTAGAAATTGTTGATTTAAGCGATCTCGACAATATTAACATGACCTCTAGAAATAATGTTAAAGACTTTACAGTAAGAAACATCCAGGTTATTCCTCCTTATATTATTATTTCTGGAGGTAATAAAGGGCTTAGGATATTTAAATTTGGAGAACCGTTTACGTCATTTAAACAAGCTGAATTTCCAAGAGATCATTTAACAGGTAATGATGTTAATAAAATTCTTGTTAAGGACTCAAACGGTTATTTAGCAAACGATTTTAGAGGATTAACTGTTTTAAATATGAGATTGCCATTATATCCACTTGAAGTATTTAATATTAAAACAGAAGGAAGAGCTACGGATATTACAATAGATGGAAATTATATTTACCTGGCTTGCGGGAAATGCATTGAGGTATACGATATTAAAGATCCTGAAAAACCAGTCAAAGTGTTCGAATATATTGATAAGGATAAAAAGTTTGAAAACTTGAGATTGCATGATAACCATTTGTTTGCATTATATAGTGATGGAAACAGAAATTATGGAATTGTTATTTTCCAGGTTGAGTAATCTCTTGTTTATCGGTAAAAAATGAGTATTCGTCTTTTTTTAAAAGCTATATTTATAATTTATTCTTTCAACTATATAATTTCACTGTAATTTTAAACAAAAATTTAGAATGAAGAAAAGTTTTGTTGAAACGAAACAATTTACTGTTTTACTTCATATTTTAATCTGGAGTACTTTTTTTACATTACAAATATTATCTTTTCAAGCGTCTTTGGCTAACAGGCCTGTAAGAATTGATGATTTTGAACCTGGCAGGTTTTATTATCGATTCGTTTTTGTGTCAGTCATAATGATAGCCTTATATTATTTAAATTCATTAATATTAATTCCCGGGCTTTTATTTAAAAATAGAATTGGGAAATATATTATAGCTATAATTATAACATTGATTATTGTAATTATTTTAGATTATATTTTTAGTTATTATTTTGATATCAAACAAAGGATCCTTGGCAAACGTCCCCCAATCTCTTTGTACTCATCCATATTTATAATTGCTATAAGTACAAGTATTAAATTAGCACAGAAATGGTTCGAAAATGAAACACAACGTAAAGCTATGATTCATGAGAAAATGAATTCTGAGTTATCTTTGTTAAAGTCACAGGTAAATCCTCATTTTTTATTTAATACTTTAAATGGAATATATTCACTTGCAAATGCTAAATCGGATAAAACAGCTCCTGCTGTTGTAAAATTATCGCAATTAATGCGATATATGCTAGATGAGTCAAAACAACAATTTGTGCCATTGACAAGTGAATTGAATTATATAAACACTTTTATTGATTTACAAAAATTAAGGTTATTCGATAATGTTAAGATAGAATTTAATATAAAAGGAGAAGCTGAAAATATAAAAATACAACCTTTACTGCTAATTCCATTTATTGAAAATGCATTTAAACATGGCCCAGATTCAACAAGAGATTGTTTTATAAATATAAATCTGGAAATTAAAGATAATTCAATTCACTTAATTGTAAAAAACGATATTCTAAAATTCAGAAAAGAGGATGGCAGATCAGGATTTGGGTTAAACAATATTAAACGAAGATTGGAACTTGAATATCCTCAAAGGCATGTTTTAAATACAGAAGTTACCGATAATACATTTATTGTAAAACTGTTTATAAACCTCAAGTAATGAATTGTATTGCTGTTGATGATGAACCCCTGGCATTAAATCTTATTGAGGATTTTACAAAAAAAATACCTTTTCTAAATCATGTAAAATCTTGTAAAAATGCATTTGAAGCAATTGATGTTATTCAAAAAGAACAGATTGACCTGGTATTTTTAGATATAAATATGCCTGATATTTCTGGTATAGAATTAATAAAGAATATTGAGAATAAACCGCTTGTTATATTTACTACCGCATATTCAGAATATGCAGTTCAGGGATTTGAACTCAGCGCTGTCGATTACTTGGTTAAACCTTTTCTTTTTGAACGCTTTTTTAAAGCAGTAAATAAAGCTTACGAACTTTATAATTTAAAAAACAAAAAAGTAGTTCTTGGTGCCGAAAATAAAACTGATGAGGAATATATTTTTGTAAAGGCTGATTATAGTAGCATTAAGGTTTGTTTAAAAGATATTTTGTATTTGGAAGGACTTAAAGATTATGTTAAGATTCATACAAAAGAAAGAAAGATTTTAACATTAATAACCATGAAAAAGATTGAAGAGAGGCTTCCTTCTTCGAACTTTATACGTGTTCATAGATCATTTATAGTAGCTATTGATAAAATTGAGTCGATTCAGCGCAACAGAATTATTATAAACGAAAAATGGATTCCAATTGGGAATAGTTATAAAACTGATTTTTATAAACGAATTGAGGATGCGAACCTTTAATTTTCAAGATTCCAGGTTAACAAATCTTGTGCATCCTTAATAATCTTATTATTATCCAATAACCATTGAATTACTTTTAAACTTTTCTCTTTATTTTTACCACTTTTTAAAACTAATTCATCTAATGAGACTAAATTGTACTGAAGTTTTTCCTTTAGCTCATCAAGAATTAAATCAAACTCATATTTGCTTAAATCAAGTTCGTTCCTTCGTGTACATACATCACATTGTCCGCATCTGTCAGGGTTTTTATCTCCAAAATAGCTGAGAAGAATTTGACTTCTGCATTTATTATTTGATGAGGCATAATGCAACATAGTATCTATTCGTGCAATATATCTGCTTTTCCTGAATTCGTAATTTTCTTTCGAAATATGAAGTGATTTATCATCAAGTCTTTCTTCTGTAAAAACAATTAAAGGGTTTTTCTTTTGAGGGATATAATTTAAAATTCCTAGTGATTTTAAGTTATTTAGATACTTGTATACAACTTCAATATCAATATTGGCTTTTTTAGCCAGAGAGCGTTCATCAATATTTACATAATCTGAAAATAAGCCGGTATAAGATCTGAGAACAAGTTTTATAAAACCATCGAATTTTGCATTTGCAATTTGAAACTTATATAAGTCATCTCTTCCTCCTAAGAAATGAAGTTTCGACATGCTGAATAACTCATCTGTAAGCTCAATGTAACCTTCTCTTTGCAGAAACTTTAAGCTACTGTGAATTGTCATTATATTAAAATTGTAATTCTTTGCAAAATCAGAAATGATAAAATCAAACGACATGTATTTGCCTCCACCATAAGGAATCTTAAAATAATTACCTAAGGCCTGATATACAGCTTTTATTTCCTTTATCTCAGGAAAACTTGTTGTAATCCTTTGCTCTGCTTTAACCTTATCAGAATTATTGTATAATAAAACAGCAACCGCTTTTTTTTCATCTCTTCCTCCGCGCCCGGCTTCCTGAAAGTATGATTCAATACTATCCGGTAAATCTAAATGAATTACAAAACGAACATCAGATTTGTCTATG
>JAUVUS010000379.1 GCA_030600865.1 Bacteroidales bacterium
ATTAAAGGAGCAAATAAATATCCTAAAATAAATTGTAATGATAATTCATTAAACTGACCATCAGTTATTCTGGCAATAACTTCGTTTAAGGATGTCCAATCACCAATTTTTAAAAATATATAATTAAACATTGCAATAAAAGCAATAAACACAAGTAACATAGAAGCTACATTAACAGCCAATTTTAATCCCTGAGTAGTACCATTAGAAATTGCATCCAGAACATTTTTTCCTGCTTTCTCTTGCGAGATTTCAACATCAGAATTAATCTTTTCGGTTTGAGGAATTATTATTTTAGAGATAACAACAACTCCGGGTGCAGCCATTATAGAAGCCGCCAAAAGATGTTTAGCAAAAATCAGACGCTGAACAGGGTCATCACCACCCAGAAAAGCTATATATACCGCCAGAACGCCACCGGCTAAAGTTGCCATTCCTCCCGCCATAACTAAAAGCATCTCAGAACGATTCATCTTGTCGAGATACTCTTTAATCATTAACGGCGATTCTGTTTGTCCCAAAAATATATTACCTGCTACCGATAAACTTTCAGCACCCGACAATCTCAATAATCGTGACATTGCCCATGCCATTGCCCAAACAATTTTCTGAATTATTCCTAAATAAAAAAGCACACTTGTTAATGCAGAGAAAAATATTATAGTTGGTAATATTGTAACAGCAAAATTCAATAATGGAGATTCAATCTCACCCGATACAAATGACTTAAATAAAAATTTTGTTCCCTCGTTGGTAAAATCCAGGACCTTTACAAACAACTTACCAATAATCTCAAAGAAAGCCTGAATAAAAGGAACTTGAAGAACTCCTATAGCTACTAAAATCTGAATAAGTAATCCTATTCCAACAACTTTCCACGAAATGGCCTTTCGGTCGGTACTAAAAATATATGCAATACCAATAAGAACCAGCATTCCAAACAATCCACGTAAAATATTAATAAAACTTAAACCCTCCCCTAACTCAGCATTAACAACACTATCCCCATCTGCTAAACCTTTTCCGTTTACGGTACTTACAACTAAAGTATCTACAATTGTAGAATTTTCAATAATAGTATCTTTTGTTACACCACCATCATTTGCTTTTGCAATGAAATATGTCGAAGTAATAAAAAGCAGGAAAAACAAACTTGTATAAACTATAATTTTTTTCATCTTTATTTTTTAATTTGGGTTTACTGAAAAGTAGAGTATAATTCAAAATAAAATTCGGGAACACTAATAATAAAGTAATTATTTTTTTCTTTTTTCTATCTCATCACGAATCATCGAAGCTTTTTCATATTCTTCATTTTTAACAGCTTCTTCAAGAAGTTCTTCTAAAACATGAATATCCAGTTTTTTATATTTATCACCTCCTAATGATACCAGAGGTTCTTTCTTCTCAATATCTAAGGGTTCCGATTTAGCAGTCTTCTTTTCTCCTTTTTCTTGAATATCAATCACTATACCTGATTTTTGCAAGATTTCTTCAGTAGTATAAATCGGGCATTTAAACCTTAGAGCAAGAGCAATTGCGTCGGATGTTCTGGCATCAATTGTAATATCTTTTCCCCCACTATTACATATCAGTTTCGAGTAAAAAACCCCCTCTTCTAATTTGTGAATATTTACTTCTGTTAGAGTAATTCCAAACGACATCGAAAAATTAAGAAACAAATCATGAGTAAGTGGCCGTGGTGGTTTTAATCCCTCAAGCTGAATGGCTATAGCCTGGGCTTCGAAACCTCCAATAATAATTGGTATTCGCCGTTCGCCATGTTCTTCTGTCAACACTAAAGCATAAGCTCCTGTTTGAGTCTGGCTATATGAAATACCTAATACATTTAATTTTATTTTACTCATAAATACTTATGCATCTTATTGGATGGATTCAACCAAAAATGATTTAATTACTTTGTTAATCCTTATCTTAACAAAAGCAAGTTTAACAATTTATTTATTTAAAAAAAAACCATCTCTATAATTTCATTAATATATGTTTTGAAACATCAATAACTTAATACCTTATAAAATGATAAGACTCTAGTTTAAATGAGTATCGGAAAGTGTGTTTGTAATTCTTCGTGACTTAGAGACTTAGTGGCGAATTTTTTATTGCCACTAAGACACAAAAACACTAAGAATGCACTAAGTTTCACACACCAAATTAAACTATAACCAATGATAATATAAATGGCTTTGTAAAAATTATGTATATATTTATCTTAGCATTCAGTAAAAATAATATTTCTATAAAAGATGAAAAATATAAAAAAGGATTTTCTTGAAGCGCAAAATATTTTAAATGATTTTATTTCAAACGAAAAGAATTTTGATAATATTAAATCCGCAGGCGAAATAATTGTTAAATCGGTTAAATCAGGAAAAAAAGTTATTTCTTGTGGTAACGGAGGTTCCATGAGCGATGCCATGCATTTTGCAGAAGAACTTACAGGACGGTTTAGAGATAACAGAAAAGCTATTGCTGCTATTTCAATATCTGATCCAACACATATTTCTTGCACTGCTAATGATTTTGGTTATGATTATATTTTCTCAAGATATATAGAAGCTATTGGTCAGGAAGGAGATACTCTGTTAGCAATAAGCACCAGTGGAAATTCGAAAAATATTTTAGAAGCTTGCAAAGTTGCACGTGAAAAAGGAATGAAAATAATTGGATTAACAGGTAAAGATGGTGGTAAGTTGGCCAAAATTTGTGATATTGAAATTCGTGCACCTAAATCTGAATATGCTGATCGGGCCCAGGAGATCCATATTAAAATAATCCATTCGTTAATACATTATATCGAAGAAAACTTTCAGTAAATATCTCCAATATGCTAGTTAAGACTTTCGGCAGTGCAGTACAAGGAATTAATGCAACAACAATAACAATTGAAGTAAGTGTTTCGCAAGGAATAAACTTTTACTTGGTAGGATTACCTGATAGTGCCGTGAAAGAAAGCCAACAGCGTATCGACTCTGCATTACGCACCAACGGATATAAAGTACCAGGCAAAAAGATTGTAATTAACATGGCACCTGCAGATATTCGGAAAGAAGGCTCTGCCTATGATTTACCATTGGCTATAGGAATTTTGGCTGCTTCTGAACAAATAAAACCTGAAAAGATTGGTGAATACATGATTATGGGTGAACTCTCGCTTGATGGTGGTTTACAAAAAATTAAAGGTGTCTTACCCATTGCAATCCTGGCTCGAAAAGAAGGATTTAAAGGATTTATCCTTCCAAAAGAAAATGCCCGCGAAGCAGCTGTCGTTGATGATATAGAAGTTTATGGTGTGGATAATATTAAAGAAGTTATCGATTTTTTTAATGAAGAAACAAAACTTGAACAAACAATTATTGATACCCGTGATGAGTTTTTTACCAACGTAAACAATTA
>JAUVUS010000280.1 GCA_030600865.1 Bacteroidales bacterium
ACAACGAACGTTATAACCAGATTATCGATATATGGACACATATTAACGCCAGATTAACCCAAACTTTAATGAAGAAATTATCTACGGATAATCAAGGGTTTAATTCGGTTTATATGATGTTAGATTCCGGAGCAAGGGGATCTAAAGAACAGATTCGTCAGCTTTCAGGTATGAGGGGATTGATGGCAAAACCTCAAAAATCGGGTACTTCAGGTTCAGAAATTATTGAAAACCCTATTCTTTCTAACTTTAAAGAGGGATTATCAGTACTAGAGTATTTTATTTCCACTCACGGTGCTCGTAAAGGTTTGGCCGATACTGCATTAAAAACAGCTGATGCTGGTTATTTAACTCGTCGTTTAGTTGATGTTTCGCAAGATGTTATTATTCAGGAAGAAGATTGTGGTACACTTAGAGGCCTGATTGCAACAGCAATTAAGAAAAACGAGGAAATTGTTGAAACATTATACGAAAGAATATTAGGTCGTACTACTGTTCACGATGTATATCATCCACTTACGGGTGAATTAATAGTTGGTGCAGGAGTAGAAATTACTGAAGAGATTGGTAAAAAAATAGAAGATTCACCAATCGAACAAGTTGAAATAAGATCGGTATTAACTTGTGAATCTAAACGGGGAGTTTGTACTAAGTGTTATGGAAGAAACCTGGCAACTGGTAAGATGGTTCAAAACGGTGAAGCTGTGGGTGTTATTGCTGCACAATCAATTGGTGAACCAGGAACACAGCTTACATTGAGAACTTTCCACGTTGGGGGTACGGCATCTAATATTGCTGCTGATTCGAGTATTATTGCAAAATATGATGGCCTTGTAGAAATTGACGAGTTACGCACAGTGGAGAAAATTGAGGATGATGGTAGCAAAGTGAAAATTGTTATAGGACGTCTTGCAGAAATGCGTATTGTTGATAAAAATACTGGTATTGTTCTTTCAACTCACAATATACCATATGGTTCTAAGTTGCATATAAAACACGGTAAAACAGTTAAAAAAGATACTGTAGTTTGTGAATGGGATCCTTACAATGCATTAATTATTTCGGAAGCAAATGGTAAATTAGTTTTCGATAATGTAATTGAAGGTATTACATTTAAAGAGGAATCCGATGAGCAAACTGGTTTTAGAGAAAAAGTAATCATAGAAACCAGAGATAAGAAGAAAAATCCAAATGCTAAACTGGTAGGTGAAGATGGTGAAGTTATTAAAACTTACAACTTACCTGTAGGTGCTCATATGAGTATTGATGATGGACAGGAAGTTAAAACGGGAGAAATTTTAGCTAAGATTCCAAGAGCTATTGGTAAATCTGGTGATATCACGGGTGGTTTACCACGTGTAACAGAATTGTTTGAAGCTAGAAATCCTTCAAATCCTGCAGTTGTATCGGAGATTGATGGAGAAGTTGCATTTGGTAAAATTAAACGTGGTAACAGAGAGATTATTATTACTTCTAAAACCGGAGAAATTAAAAAATATCTTGTTTCATTATCAAAACAAATTCTTGTTCAGGAAAACGATTATGTTAAAGCAGGTATTCCTTTGTCAGATGGAGCAATTACTCCATCAGATATACTGGCAATTAAAGGGCCTACCAAAGTTCAGGAATATATAGTTAATGAAGTTCAGGAAGTATATCGTTTACAGGGTGTTAAGATTAATGATAAGCACTTTGAGGTTATTGTTCGTCAGATGATGCGTAAAGTTGTTATTGAAGATCCGGGAGATACTAAATTCCTTGAAAAACAAGTTGTTGATAAATGGGGGTTCATGAATGAAAACGATTGGATCTATGATAAGAAAATTATTGCAGATCCGGGTGATTCTCAAGTTTTTAAATCTGGTCAAATTGTATCAGCAAGGAAATTACGAGATGAAAATTCAATTCTTAAGCGTAAAGATTTGAAATTAGTTGAAGCAAGTGATGCTGTTCCTGCGACATCAAGTCAGGTATTACAGGGGATTACTAAATCAGCTCTTCAAACTAAAAGTTTCATGTCTGCGGCTTCGTTCCAGGAAACAACAAAAGTTTTAAATGAAGCAGCTATTAATGGAAAGGTTGATGGACTTGAGGGATTAAAAGAAAACGTTATTGTTGGACATAAAATTCCTGCTGGTACAGGCTTACGTGATTATGACAAGATTATTGTTGGTTCTCGTGAAGAGTATGATAATTTAATGTCTGCAAAGGATATAGATTAATTTTTAACAGGAAATCATCATGGAAGACGAAAAAAAACAAAAAAAAGGTCAAATCAACATTGATTTAAAAGAGGATATTGCACAAGGCATATATTCGAATCTGGCTGTAATTACACATTCCAGTGCAGAATTTGTTCTTGATTTTGTTAGAGTTATGCCTGGTGTTCCTAAAGCAGAAGTTAAATCCAGAATTATTTTGACACCTGAACATGCAAAACGTTTTTTAAATGCATTGCAAGATAATGTTGAGAAATTCGAAAAAATGCATGGTCCGATTAGAAAATCTGAAGGCGGAGGCCCAATGATGCCAATGAGCTTTGGAGGTCCTACCGCGCAAGCTTAATATAATTTATAATAATAATGAAAAAAGGTGAATCGAGAGGTTCACCTTTTTTTTGTTATTGTCCCGCCCTAAAATAAATCAATTTTATGTCAATTTATTTCAAGACGATTTGATCAATCAAGAAAAAAGTGTTAATAAATAAGCTAAAATTTGTGAAAATCAGGTGTGATTTAATGGTTTGTAATTGATTCAAATTGTTAAGTTTGCCTGAGTTTTTTAGAATAATTCCAAAAAGCATATTGTTGACTAATTACAAGCTTTTAATATGTACATATTTATATAATTATTAGTAAGTTTGGCTTCTTGTTTTGTAAGGCACTTATTTTTATCTTTGCAAACTTGTGAACAAATTGTATTTTGGGCCAAATTTTATACATATTTTAAGGCGATAATTTATAATATATTAGGTCTTTAATTTTTTCGAACAGAAATTATTAATTATAAAAATGAATTTAATTATTAACTTAAATAAAGATTAAATGAAAATTCTAATTTGCTTAAGTAATGTTCCGGACACTACTACAAAAGCTAAGTTTGTAAATGATAATACAGCTTTTGATACAACCGGCGTACAATGGATTATTAATCCCTGGGATGAACTTGCATTGACCAGAGCTATAGAACTTAAATCAGATGCAGCAAATTCAATTGAAAATATTACAGTAATAACAGTTGGAGAAAAAGATGCTGAACCTACAATGAGAAAAGCTTTAGCTATTGGTGCTGACGATGCAGTAAGAATTGATGCTGAACCTACAGATGCATATTTTGTGGCAGCGCAAATTGCCGAATACTTAAAGAGCAATCCTTTCGATTTAATTTTTAATGGAATTGAATCTGCCGATTATAATGGATCAGCAGTAGGTGGTATGTTAGCAGAATTTTTAAATATTCCTTCAGTTTCTGCAGTATCTGCAGTAAATATTGAAAATGGTCAGGTTAAAATAAAACGTGACATAGATGGTGGAACTGAAGAAGTAACTTCTGAATTACCTGTAGTTGCTATTGCACAAAAAGGTATTACTAAAGAACCAATGATTGCTGCAATGCGTGGTATTATGATGGCTCGTAAAAAACCTTTAAATGTGGTTGCACCTGTTGAAGTTGAAGCTTTAACTGAAATAGTTAATTTCGAATTACCACAGCCAAAACCACCATGTAAAATGATTGAACCTGATAATGTAAAAGAATTAGTAAATCTGCTTCAGAACGAAGCAAAAGTTATTTAAATCAGGAATCACCAGCCTGTCTGACTGGCAGGTTATAAATAAACTTAATTAAGAATTTAATAAAATAAGATATGTCAGTATTAGTATTTACAGAAAACTGGGACGGAAAATTCAAGAAAATGTCTTTTGAATTAGTTTCCTATGCAAGTAAAATTGCTGAAATGTTGAATATCCAAACTGTAGCCCTGTCAATTGGCGATGTTCAGGAAGATGAACTTAAGAAGCTTGGAAATTATGCCGCAGATAAAATAATATCTGTAAACAATGATAAATTAAAAAATTTAGATAACCAGGCTTATACTTCGGTTATAGCACAGGTAGCTGAAAAAGAAGGAGCAAAAGTTGTTATTATTGCTCATAATAATACAGGTAAAGCATTAGCTCCACGATTATCGGTAAAATTAAAAGCTGGTTTAGGTGCAGGTGTTAGTAAATTACCATCAAGCGTTGAACCTTTTACTATTTTCAAAAAAGTATATTCAGGTAAAGCTTATTCAAATCTTGTTATAAAGTCGGATATTAAGATTCTTACTTTAGCACAAAACTCTTTTGAATTCGAAGAAAATGTTAAATCTCCTGCTATTGAAAGCTTTGAGCCTGCATTAAGCGATGATTTATTCAAGACAACTGTTTCAAATGTTCAGAAACAAACAGGTAAAATACTATTAATCGATGCAGAAATTGTTGTTTCTGGTGGTCGTGGTATGAAATCAGGT
>JAUVUS010000060.1 GCA_030600865.1 Bacteroidales bacterium
CCAAACCTGCTCTTCGGTCCACTCAATTAATGGATTAATTTTAAATAAACCATGTTGCTCGTCCCACTCAACAAGCTTGTTGTCAAATCTGGTAATCGACTGATCTCTTCGCAAACCACAAATCCAGGCTTCCAATCCCTTAAACGCCCTATGCAATGGCTCCTTTTTTCTTAAATAGCAACATCTCTCACGATTTTCAACACTTTTATAAAAATGATTAATTCCATTTTCTTCCACCATTTTTTCCACTTTTTTATGATCAGGGAAAAACACCTTTATTTTAATTCCGTAATGATCGCTGGTTTTTGCAATCAGGTTATATGTTTCAGGGAATAATCTACCTGTATCAAGAGTAAAAATGTTTACATTCTTGTTTAATTTACAAATCATATCAGTTAGTACCTGATCTTCTGCTCCCATGCTTGAAGCAAACCCTACCTTGCTATCACATTTGTCAATGAAATATTTTAATACATCTTCCGGTGATTTATCTTTTAATTCATTAGTTAACTGTTTTGCTTGTTCTGTTTTATTCATCTTCTCCTATTTTTCCTAAAATTTAAGATCACAAAATTAAAAAAATAATCCTCTGGATTTTAATTATTAAACCCCTATTTTACTAATAAAGTAACCTTATAACATTTTGCAGGCATATATTGTTTATAATAATTTGCAAGATTTTTAGCACTTGATAATCCGCATTATATTTTTTAAGTTTACTGTCTGGCTTTTTCTAAAATTTATTATTATGATACAAGAAAATTTCATAAAATATATCGAAACCAGTTTAAAAGAAAACTGGGAGATTTGTGCTTTAACAGACTATCAAGGAGAAAATTATAAATATAGCGATGTAGCACGAAGAATTGCTAAGATTCATATTATGTTTGAAGAATGTGATGTGAAAAAAGGAGATAAAATCGCCTTAATTGGGAAAAACTCAGCAAATTGGGCAGTAACTTACCTTGCAATTATTTCATATGGAGCTGTTGTAGTCCCTATTCTTCCGGATTTTCTTCCTAACGATGTACATCATATAGTAAATCATTCCGACTCTATCGTTTTATTTTCCGGCGATCCAATTTGGGAAAACCTCGATGAAAAAAGTATGCCTAATTTAAGAGCCATATTTTCGTTAACCAATTACAAATTACTAATCGAAGGTAAAAGCGAAAATATTAAAAATATTTACAATAAACTCGACACATTTTATGAAGACCTTTATCCGGGAGGAATAACTGCCGAAAAACTTTCTTTTGATGAGATTTCAAATGAAGAAGTCGGTGTATTAAATTATACCTCGGGAACAACCGGATTTTCAAAAGGAGTTGTTTTGCCATTAAATAGCTTAGCTGCTAATATTCGTTTTGCACGTAGAAATCTTCCTCTTGATCCTGGCGACAATGTTGTTTCATTTTTACCTTTGGCACATACTTATGGTTGTGCTTTTGAGTTCTTATGGCCTTTTTCAATTGGTTGCCATATTCATTTTTTAACTCGTACACCTTCACCTAAAATTATTGTACAGGCTTTTCAGGAAATTAAACCAACAATTGTAGTTACAGTACCACTAATTATTGAAAAAATTTACAAGAAACAAATACTTCCCGCTCTTGATAAAAAATCTATGCAGTTTCTGTTAAATGTGCCTTTGATTGATAAAGCAATTTATTCTAAAATAAAAAAGAAACTTACCGACGTTTTTGGAGGAAACTTTAAAGAAGTTATTATTGGTGGTGCGGCATTAAACAAAGATGTAGAACTCTTTTTAAATAAAATTGGTTTTAATTTTACAATTGGCTACGGGATGACTGAATGTGGACCCTTAATCAGTTATGCAAACTGGGATAAAATAAAATTAGGCTCAGCAGGCAAAATGGTTGATACACTTGAAATTAAAATCGACTCAAAAGATCCTTACAATGAAGTTGGAGAAATAATGGTTCGTGGTGAAAATGTAATGTATGGATATTATAAAAATGTAGAAGCTACAGAACAGGCCATAGACAAAGACGGGTGGTTGCATACCGGTGATTTAGGAGTAATCGATGAAGAAAATTTTGTTTTTATAAAAGGTCGAAATAAAAGTTTAATTCTTGGTTCTTCAGGAGAAAATATTTACCCTGAAGAGATTGAGGCCAAATTAAATAATATGCCATATATTCAGGAATCAGTTGTTATCCAAAAAGACAATAAATTAATTGCCCTTGTTTACCCTGACTTGGAAGCCGTTGATCAGGAAAAAATTGATGAAGCCAGATTAACAGAAATCATGGAAGAAAACAAAAAGACAGCAAATATGGAATTGGCAAAATATATGCAAATTGCTAAAATAAAAATTTACCCTGAAGAGTTTGAAAAAACACCTAAACGGAGTATAAAGCGATTTTTATACTCTGCAACAGAATTATAAAAAAAGGCATCTACTAACCACTTTAAACTACATTGAAAAGAGTAGAATGGCTTTCAACCTAGAAAAAAATGTTAAGCCCTAACGCTAATGACAAAATATCATCTTCCCAATTATGGGCTTTTAAATTATAATAAACATAATCTGCAATTGTATTAATCTCGGCATAAGGTTCAATACTACTAAAAAATCTTTTTTCATCAAATTCAAATTTTGATTTAATACCTAAATTTAAACAAGCATAAATGCTGTTAGTGCTATAGTAGCCTTCCGGATATTTATCAGGAAGTCTTAAATAAGAATTCTGCCCCGGCTCAAGACTTACCGAAAAAGCTAAAATAGGGCTTATATTATATTTTTGTTTTATGTTAAATTGATATAACCTGAATGTATTCTTTACTGTAAAAGTATGAATCGTTGCTTCACCTTTATGTTCCGGCACATAACCATATAAAATATCTGTTTGTGCAACTTCTCTCCACCATTCATATCCTGCACCTATAGATAAAAATCCAATATTCCCGGCATATTGAACTTTTATATAATCAGGCTTGTACCATTGATTTTTTTCTTCCTCCTCAATTATTTCCCAGTCTCCCTGAGCAAAAATACTCCCGGAAAAAGAAAAAATAAAACAAAGAAATAATAATCTATATTTTTGACATTCCATCAATCTTAATATTTTATCTGTTCAACCTCAACTTCATATTCGTTCGCAGTAATAATTGCATATTCTTTATCCATTATTGATCCTACAACTAAATATTGTATTTCATCATTATAGTATTCTCCATATTCAAACCTGTGTATATGCCCATGAATAGACAAATCAACAGCATATTGGATCATTAATGCTTTATATCTTTCTTCAAAATCATCAGTAAATTGATCTCCATAAGGAGGTATATGACATAATACAAAAATATTTTCATGTTTTGAAGAGTTATTTAATTCATTCTCCAGCCAATCAAGGTCTGGATTCTTATTGCTTTCCCAGAAAATATTGTCAAACAAAATGAATAAATTACTATTATATATAAAGCTTTTATTTGGCTCACCATACATTTGTTTATATATTATTTCCCCATTTGATATATAATCATGATTTCCTATTACAGTAAGATATGGCACTTTTAATTTCTTCATTTGCCCATGAAACATCTCGTACTCTTTTAAGTATCCATGATCGGCTATATCCCCATTTGCAATTACAAATTCAATATCATTCCTTGCATTTATGTTTACAATTGCTTTGTTTAATTCCTGGTAGTTGTAATGAGAATCTGCAATTACAGCAAATTTAATTTCTTCTCTTTGTACCGAATCTGCTTTTAAAAGATTGTTAAAGTTTATATGTTGAATATTTTTATACTCATCTTTAACGTTGGCTGCATAAGGACTGTATTCAAAATAATCGCACTTGCCTAATATTCCTAAAATTGAGAATATTAATACCAATTGCAATAATCCGGTAATTTTTCTCATTTCTCCTTTTTATTACTAATAACGTTTTGCCCGCAATTATTGTGCTAAACTCAAAATCACACTATATAATTGTGTGAAAACATCATATTCGCTTTTTTTGCATATTTCAGATATGCTAAAGATATTAGAATTATTCTTTAATTGAAAAGCCTGATTATTATTTATATCTTTGAAATTAAACAGAAATTAATTGAAACGATTTACAATTATAGTAGCAGGAGGATCGGGGCAAAGAATGGCAAGCTCCATTCCAAAGCAGTTTTTATCCATTAACAATGAAATTGTTCTTATGAAAAGTATTCGGTCTTTTCACGAATTCGATTCAACGCTTAAAATTATTGTAGCTATTCCTGAAAATCATATTACGTATTGGCATGACCTGTGTAATAAACACGATTTTACAATTGAACATATCGTAGTTAAAGGAGGGCAAACAAGATATCATTCAGTAAAAAATGCGCTTGAGAAAGTTGCTAACAATGGAGTAGTAGCTATTCATGATGGAGTAAGACCATTAGTTAGTCAAACCACCATTGAGCAAGTTTTTGAAATAGCAGAGATAAATGGAAATGCTGTTCCATATATTGACATGGTTGATTCCATAAGGTTTATTGATTCGGATGTTAACAAACCTGTTGATCGCAATAAATATAAATTAATCCAAACTCCACAAGCATTTGATTGCAACCTTATTAAAAAAGCTTATGAGCAATCGTGGGATGAATCTTTTACGGATGATGCAAGCCTGGTTGAAAAACTTGGTATAAAAATAAACCTTGTACCTGGCAATTGTGAAAATATTAAAATTACCTCTCAAATAGATCTTAAAATTGCAGAAGCTCTCTCCAATTATTTGTCTGAATGAAATACCAAAAAAGGTATATTTGTATGAAACAATACTTTCCTGGCAATGCTAGGGTTCAGTATTTTAGAAAGCAAATTTCTTTTATGCGTAACCAAAGAGATAATGTCAATATTCTTTTCTCTTGTAAACTCTTGTATCCCTTTTAAAAAATCTTCCTCTTCAATTAAACTGCACTCAATTTCATAATCCGGGTATTGAGCATACAATTTTTCTTTAAGCCCGTTCATTTTTGCTTTATCCCAAACATTTGTATCTGGTTTCCCAATATGAACACAGTACAACCTGATATCAAAAGGTGACACAATATTCATGAGTTTTTTCAACGCTTTATAATCAGATTCATCAAAATCAGTGGCATACATAATATTAATTGTCGCAATACCTGAATAATAAGAGTCTTCAGGAATAACTAATACAGGTACTTTCGTATCTTCAACAACTTTAGCTGTTACGCTACCGATCAAATCATTTTCTTTTTCTCCCTGGCCACGGGTTCCGATAATTATTACATCAGGTTTATACTCCACACTTTTTGCTATGATTTCTTCACTCGCAATTCCTCGTACTAAAGCATAATCTAATTTTACTCCCTGAATATTATCTTTTTCAATCTTTTCTTTCAAATCTCCGTAAAACTCCTCCATGTTACTTTTAGCACGCAACTCGATCTCTCTAATGATCTCATCCATATTAACCTGATAATAATACGTGTCGGTTAATGGCATTGAATTTACAACAGGGTTATAATAAACATGCATCAACTTAATTTCGGCATTCAGTTTTTCAGCCAGTCCGATAGCGTAACGGCATGCATTTACAGAATAATCACTAAAATCAATTGGGACTAATATACGTTGAACACTGTTATTTGACTCATCTATTTCATCCTGATATTCATCACGAAACTGATCGCTTACTTTTTCAACTATGCGCAATGCCTTTTCTAAATCGCACGAATTTATGCGAACTTTTACACCACCTGAAATAACAGAATGTATCAGGTTAATGTTTTTAAGGTAACATTCAACTCCTTCTGCTTCGAGCCTGGTGCGAAGTATTTCTGCCCGCGCATAATTATGAACTGCAATTGTTATTAATTTATCTTCCATAACTCAAAATTTTATTTGTTACAAACAATAAGGTAATAACAACAACCTGTTAATAAATTAAATGTACTCTTTTGCTCCTATCTTATCATAAAATTTGTTAGTAAATGTCTTTAAATTTTCAGGTAACTCTTCCATGAATTTTTCAAAATCCGGTTCAGTATCTCTGTCGGCTACTATTTCGTTAGGATCAGAAGGAGGAGGAGGAACTGAGCATTTTCCAACACATGGCAATATTTGCCAACTTTCTGGATGTTCTTTAAACATAGGGAGCAATTCGTAAGCAATAATCAGTAATTTGCCTCGATTAATTTTGTCTTTTCTTCTTAATTTATTAACCTGGTATTGTACCCATTCATTAGCAACCTGATATTTTACAATATCTACTTTACTAAAGGCTGCTCCTAAGAGATTGCTTTTATAAGAATCAAAATTGTACCAATAATCTTTTAACTCGTTATTTGGTGGACTGTTTTCCCATTTATGGCCTAAAAAGTCCAAAGAATATAAACCAAGCAAGTGGCCTAAAAGCTGAATAAACCAGCTTCTCATTCTGGGGTCACAATATATTCTGCAAAGTTCTTGTGAAAACTGAAATGCTATTTGATTATAATTTAAATCGGAAACATTTAAAGCTATTTTATAAAAATCACGACCCAAAGGCCAATAAAACGTTGGTCCGGAAATTTCATCATTAACCAACTCAAGCGGTTTAAATCCCAATGGAGGCCCGGCAGGAATCAGCCTGTCAAATTCTTCCACAATGTCATTTATCACAATCATTAATTTTTCGTTTTTCTCATTATTCTCGAAGACATTGTTTTTGATAATCCATTTTTCCATAAGTTTCTCCTTTAATTTTGGTTAGATTCATATATCCATCCTACCTTTGAATAGATTGCAAGAGGTTTAGGTAAAATTTCAATTTTTTATAATATACAAAAAAAACAATTCAAAATCAAGTTAAATTCCTGCTTTTTCCTATTTATATGAAGTAATAAGTGTTTTATATCGACCGAAAAATATTATTTTTGTGGGATTAATTATATTACTTACACTTATGAAACAAAGAAGAAGTTTTATCAAAGATTTATTGCAATCGACAGATGTTGATCGTGATGTAAATGCAAAAGGTTGGGTAAGAACCAAAAGAGGAAATAAACAAATAGCTTTTGTTGCTTTAAACGATGGATCAACTATTAATAATATTCAAGTAGTAATTGATATTGCTTCTTTCAACGAAGATCAAATAAAAAATATAACTACAGGTGCAAGTATTAGTGTAAATGGCACACTTATTAAATCAATGGGGCAAGGACAAAGTGTAGAAATTCAAGCCAAGGAAATTGAAGTTTACGGTACTGCCGATCCTGAAACTTATCCTTTACAAAAGAAAAGTCATACTCTTGAATTTTTACGTGAAATTGCACATTTAAGATTCCGCACAAACACCTTCGGAGCAATATTTAGAATTCGTCATGCAATGTCTTTTGCTATACATAAGTTTTTTAACGATAATAACTTTTATTATTTACACACTCCTATTGTAACGGGATCGGACGCTGAAGGTGCAGGCGAAATGTTTCGTGTTACAACTCTGGATGCCGAAAATCCTCCAAAAACTGATGATGGTAAAATAGATTACTCTGAAGACTTTTTTGGTAAAGAAACAAATCTAACAGTATCAGGTCAATTGGAAGCAGAGCTAGGTGCAACTGCTTTATCAAATGTGTATACTTTTGGACCTACTTTCAGATCCGAAAACTCAAATACTCCAAGGCACTTAGCTGAATTTTGGATGATAGAACCAGAAATGGCCTTTTATGACATTCATGATAATATGGATTTAGCTGAAAAAATACTTAAATATGTAGTAAAATATGCTTTAGATAATTGCATTGACGATCTTAGTTTTCTTGAAAAAAGGTTATTAGAAGACGAGAAATCGAAACCTCAAAACGAAAGATCTGAGATGCCATTAATTGAAAAACTTCAATTTATTCTCGAAAATGATTTTGTTCGATTAAGCTATACTGAAGCTATTGATGTTCTTAAAAATTCAAAACCAGCCAAAAAGGGTAAATTCCAATTTCCTGTTGAATGGGGAATTGACTTACAGTCGGAACATGAGCGTTATCTGGTTGAAAAACATTATAAAAAGCCAGTGATTTTAATTGATTATCCTAAAGATATTAAGGCATTTTATATGAAACAAAACGAGGATAACAAAACTGTTCGTGCTATGGATGTTCTTTTCCCTGGAATCGGAGAAATAATCGGCGGATCACAAAGAGAAGAAGATTATGATAAATTAAAGAACCGTATTTCAGAAATGGGAATACCTGAAAAGGATATGTGGTGGTATCTGGAAACAAGGAAGTTTGGCACTGTACCTCATAGTGGGTTTGGGTTAGGTTTCGAAAGATTGATTCTGTTTATTACAGGAATGTCGAATATTCGTGATGTAATTCCATTCCCAAGAACACCTAAAAATGCAGAATTTTAATTAAATTTAAACAAATATTTTGTACAGGAAATGTTAAAGCAAAGTTTACAACAAAAGTTATTACAAAAGCTTTCACCTCAGCAAATTCAAATGATTAAGCTGCTGGAAATTCCTACTATTCTGCTTGAACAAAGAATTAAAAAGGAGATGGAAGAAAATCCTGTACTTGAAGAAGGGAAAGACGAAGAAGAGCTTCAAGAGAACGGAGAAGAAGAAATATCTGAAGAAAATCTTGAAAACAATGTCGATGAGTTTTCTCTAGATGATTACATTAACGACGAAGATATTCCTTCTTATAAATTATCAGCAAACAACTATTCAAAAGATGATAAAAAAGAAGATATCCCTTTTTCTATTGGGATATCTTTTCATGAACATTTACAAAATCAAATTGGATTAAGAAACCTTAATGAAAAAGAAGAAGTATTAACTTTATATTTAATTGGAAACCTTGATGATGATGGATATGTTCGTCGAAAACTTGAGGCAATAGCTAACGATCTGGCATTTTCGCAAAATATCGAAACCGATGAAGATGAGCTTATTGAGGTATTAAAAATTGTTCAGGACCTGGAACCTACCGGTGTTGGTGCAAGAAATCTTCAGGAGTGTTTATTGCTTCAGATAGAAAGTAAAGATCTGGAAATACCGGAAATAAAACTATCCCGTAAAATTTTGAAATATTATTTCAACGAATTTACCAAAAAACATTACGAAAAAATTATTACACGTTTAGATATCTCGGAAGAAGAATTAAAAGCTTCGATAAACGAAATTTTAAAACTTAATCCCAGACCGGGTAATAGCTTTTCTGATTCTTCAGGGGTTATTCAAACCCTTGTTCCTGATTTTATTCTTGAAAATAACGAGGGAAAATTGCAATTATCCTTAAATTCAAAAAATGCTCCAGAGCTCAGATTAAGCTATACTTATACTGAAATGCTACAATCTTACTCTCATAAAAGCAAAAGTGAAAAAACAAAAAGTGACAAGGAAGCAATTACTTTTATGAAACAAAAACTTGATTCGGCAAA